>JBKPBB010000352.1:0-13368 GCA_046744245.1 Thermodesulfobacteriota bacterium | reverse complement strand
TCGCCACGCTGGTCGACGTGAGCGGGCTCGTCATCTACTTCTCGATCGCGAGCCTGATCCTGCGCGGGACGCTGCTGTAGTCGCCAGGCGAACCACCCGCCGCCATCTGCCGGGGCCAGGTCTCCGCCGCGCGCGCCCGAGTGCGAACGGGAATCACGCTTCCTCTTCCGCTCGACACGTGATCGCTCGATCGACGGCGACCAGGGCGCAGTGCCCTCTTTTCCTTGTCGATCGGGTTGTGGGAGGTGTACGATTACCTGTTCGTCCGTGCGCGCGGGCTCCCACGCTCACACCGGGAGCCCCTGAGGAGGTGAGGCGATGGGTTGTGGAGCGAAATCACGGAGGCGATCCAGCGCGTCCCGATGAGCAACTGGACTGGGACGATGCGACTGCCCCGGCCGGTGCCCTCCGCGGTCGCCGTCCTCAGCGTTGCGGGTGCGCTTGCGGCGCGGATGGCGCTCGACCCCGTCCTCGGCGACCGGCAACCCTTCGCAACGTTCTATCTGGCCGTGATCATCGCGGCGTGGTTTGGCGGGTTCGGCCCCGCGCTGCTCGCCCTCGGCCTCGGGTGGTTCTGCGCCGACTACTTCTTCATACCGCCGCGCCATGCGTTCGGCGTCACGCCGGCCGCCGATGTGGTGCTGCCCTTGATCTACTCCGTGGTGGGCCTCGCCGCTGCGGCATCGCTCACTCGGCGCGCCGAGGCGCTCCGGGACTCCGAGGCGCGGATGAAAGGGATCATCACCTCCGCGGCGGATGCGATCATCACCATCGACGCCGCCCACAAGGTCACACTTTTCAACACCGGGGCCGAGACGATCTTCGGGTACTCGGCGGACGAGATGATCGGCCAGACCCTCGACCGGCTCCTCCCCGAGGGGGTCCGCGAGGCCCACCGCCGTCACATCGAGGCGTTCGGCCGAACGGGCGTGACCATGCGATCGATGGGCGGGGAGCGGGTCCTCGCCGGACTTCGACGGAACGGTCAGGAGTTCCCGATGGAGGCCCGAATCTCACAGGTCGAGATCGGAAGGCAGAAGCTCTACACGGTCATCCTGCGGGACATCACGGAGCGGAAGCGGGCCGAGGCCGAGCGTGAGGAGCTGCTCGCCATCGCGCGGCGGGAGCAGATCCAGTCGATCACGGAGGCCGCCCTCGCCGACCTTCCGTTCGACGAGTTCCTCCATGAGCTGGTCCGCCGCGTCTCAGACGCTCTGGAGGCCGACGCGGCGGTGATCCTGCTGGCGGAGGACGGGGTGCTTCATGTCCGCGCCGGTGTGGGCCTGGGCGAGCTTCGCGAGTGCGTGCGCGTCCCGTTCGGGAACGGGTTCGTGGGACGGATCGCGAACGAACGCCGCCCAATCATCCTGAATGAGGTCGTCTACGACCAGGTCAGCAACGAGTACATTCGCGAGAACGGCATTCGCTCGATGGCGGGTGTCCCGCTCCTGTCCGACGAGGGCCGCGTCCTGGGCGTGCTGCAGATCGGCAGCAACCGGCCACGGAAGTATGGTGACGACGAGGTCCGCCTCCTCCAGCTTGCTGCGGAGCGGGTCGCGCTCGGGGTCGAGCGCGCCAGGCGCGTTGGGGCGGAGCGCCGTGCGAGGGCCGAGGCCGAGGCCGCAGCGACGGCCGAACGCGACGCGCGGGAAGCCGCCGAGGCGGCGAACCGAGCGAAGGACGCCTTCCTCGCTACCGTCTCGCACGAGCTGCGCACACCGCTCTCCCCGATCCTGACCTGGGCACGGCTGCTGCAACATGGCGCCGTCGGTCCCGACAAGGTCGCCCGGGGGATGGAGGTGATCGAGCGGTGTGCGCGCAGCCAGGCGCAGCTCATCGAGGACCTCCTCGACGTCTCGCGCATCGTCGCGGGGAAGATGCGCCTGGAGGTGCGGCCGGTCATGGTCGCGCCGGTCATCGAGAAGGCGGTCGACATCGTGCGGCCGGCCGCCGACGCGAAGGGGGTTCGGCTGGAGATGGCGCTCGCCACCGAGACCGGCTCCGTCCTGGGCGACGCCGAGCGGCTCCAGCAGGTCATCTGGAATCTGCTCGCGAATGCGGTCAAGTTCACGCCGAGGGAGGGTCGCGTTCGGGTCGCGCTCGGGCGGGTCGACTCGCACCTCGAGATCGCGGTGAGTGACACCGGGCAGGGCATCGCCCCGGCGTTTCTGCGCTACGTGTTCGAGCGGTTCCGCCAGGCCGAGGTGGGAACGAGCCGGGCCCACGGCGGCCTCGGCCTCGGGCTCGCCATCGTCCGGCACATCGTCGAGGCCCACGGCGGAACGGTCCACGCGGAGAGTCCCGGCGTTGGCCAGGGGGCGGTGTTCACCGTGAAGCTCCCGCTGCTGGCGGCGCCGACGGCGGGCGAGGTGGACCGCCGGCATCCGACGGCGGGGCTCGCGGCGAACGGCCGCGAGCTGCGACGGCTCGATGGGCTGCGCATCCTGCTCGTCGATGACGAGCCCGAATCGAACGAGGCGGTCGGCGACCTGCTCGCGTCGTGCGGCGCGGACGTGCGAGCGGCCGGCTCCGCTGCGCATGCCCGCGCCATCCTCGCCGGCTGGAAGGCGGACGTGCTGGTCAGCGACGTCGGCATGCCGGGCGAAGACGGCTACGGGCTCATCTCGAGCCTGCGCGCCAAGGACACGGAAGTCGCGCAGATTGCGGCCGTCGCGCTCACGGCCTACGCGAGTCGAGAAGACAAGGTGAGGCTGCTCTCGGCGGGCTTCCAGGCGCACGTGCCGAAGCCGCTCGATGCCGCGGAGTTGGTCGCCGTGATCACGTCCCTCGGGCGTGCCGCGGGCAAGCTCAAGGGCTGACTCCAGCTGGGTGCGCCGCTGCCATCGACCGGCACGAGCCGAAACTGGTCCCGCAAAGTACGACGCCAGAGCCCGCCCCGCGGCTCTACCCGCGTGAGCGCAATTCGAGCTGTGCGATCTCTCATCTCGCCCTGATGTCCGCCGAGACCGGAGCCTGGGCGCTCATCGCGGCCGAGTCGACACGTGATCAGGGTACGGCGATGAACCGCAACACCGCGGCCGCGAACTCCGCCGGCCGCTCGATCGGCGGCAGGTGGCCGCAGCGCTCGATCACCTCGAGGCGCGCGCCCGGGATGCGGTCGCGGTAGCGCTCGCCGTAGACGAGCGGCACGAGGCCGTCCTGCCGCCCCCAGAGGACGAGGGTCGGCGCCGTGACGCGACCGAGCCGCCGCTCGAGCTTCGGGTCGTGCAGGTACGGGTTCCAGCCGACGCGCGCCGCCGCCTCCAGCGCCTTCAGCTGGGCGTAGGCGAAGTCCTCCGGCACCTCGCTCAGGTTCGTCATGGCGTGCATCATCTGAGCGATCGGGTGCTGCTGGTCGTGGAAGATCATCCGGGCCAGCTCGGGCGGGGTCGAGCCGAAGAGCTCGCCGATGGGCGCCGCGTCGATCCAGAGGCCGACCGCGTCGACCAGCACGAGGCGCGCCACGCGCTCGGGGTAGAGGGCGGCCAGCTCCGCCCCGATCCAGCCACCGAGCGAGGTGCCGACCACGGGCAGCGCGGGGAGCCGGAGCGCGCCGAGCAGATCGACGTAGTGCAGCACGTAGTCGAACATTCCGTCGACGTCCTCGACCCCGGTCGACTCGGCAAAACCCGGATGCGCCGGCAGGTGGACCGTGAAGCGTCGCGCGAGCTGATCGTGCGCCTCGAGCCACTCCACGTCGCCGCCCAGGCTGTGCAGGTAGAGGAGCGGGGGGCCGCTCCCGCCCACCAGGAGCCGCACTCCCCTCCCGTCCAGCGCGACGGTTCGCCGCTCGGGCGTCATGCGACGGAGGCGGCCGCGGCCGCCGCGCCCGGCCGGTCGAGCTCGCGCCGGAGGTGGGGCATCACTTCGGCGGCGAAGAGCTCCATGTTCCTGCGCGTCAGATCGGCGGGCAGCGTGCCCAGCTGGAGGAGCGTCAGCACGTTGCCCACCCCGAGCCAGCGCACCATCTCCGCCATCTGCTCGCGCACCGTGGCGGGGCTGCCGACGATCGCGTAGCCGCCCGCGACGATCTCGTCCCAGGTGTTCACGTTCAGCATGAAGTCGCCGAAGGCGCCGAGCACCTTGAGCGCCGAGCGGGCCGAGGTGTAGCCCGGCGGCGTGATGTTGATGCCGGGGAGCAGCTTGCGCGCGAAGTACCAGAGGTGCGCCTCGTACTCCTCGCGTGCCCGCGCATCGCTCTCCGCCACGTACACCGGCACGAGCCAGCCCATCTGCTCGGGCGCGGCGGTGTAGCCCTCCTTCGCGCAGGCCTCGCGGAAGTAGTCGAAGTTCTTCTTGAAGACGCGTTTGTGGAAGTAGGGGATGCCCATGTAGGCCCAGCGCCGTTTGGCCACGAAGTCCATGGTCTCGTAGCTGCCCGCGCCGGGGATCCAGATGGGCGGGTGCGGCTTCTGGAGGGGCGTCGGCCACGGGTTCACGTAGCGGAGCTTGTAGTGCTTCCCGTTGTGGACGAAGGGGCCTGGGTCGGTCCAGCAGCGCAGGATCAGGTCGAGGGCCTCGTTGAAGCGCCCACGCGCCTCGGCCGGGTTGAGTCCGTTGGAGTAGTACTCGGGCCCGCCGCCGACCACCATGCCCGCGATGAGCCGCCCGCCCGAGATGACGTCGATCATCGCGTACTCCTCGGCCACGCGGATGGGCGGGTTGTAGAGCGGGAGGGCGTTGCCGACGACGGCGATGCGCATGCGCGCGGTCTGCCGCGCAAGGATGGCCGCGATCAGGTTGGGCGAGGGCATGTTGCCGTAGGCGTTGGCGTGGTGCTCGTTGACGCACACCCCGTCGAAGCCGAGCGCCTCCGCGCGCAACAGCTCGTCGATGTAGCGGTTGTAGAGCTCGTGGCCGCGGCAGGCGTCGTAATGGCTGTTCGGGCACTTCACCCACGCCGGCCCCTCGTACGAGGCGGGCAGATAGGCCCACGGCATCAAGTGGAACATGAAGATCTTCATGCCCCGACACGTAGGGGACCCCGCCCGCGGCCGTCAAGGGGCTCCCCGCCGCCGCGCACGCCCCGCCGGTCAGCTCACCGGGAAGATCTTCCCGAACCGCATCATGAAGGCCAGGTCGCCCGTGACCTGATACTCGCCGTTCATGAAGGCCTCGCGCCCGCTCTTCTCGCCGCGCGCGATGGCGAGCCACACGTCGGAGTCCATGATCAGGGTGACCGTCGGCTCCATCGTGCGCCCGTGCATCACCCGGCAGGTGCCGTCGTGGAGGACGACCGTCCACTGCCCGGGCTCGCGGCCCGAGAGGTCGAACAGGATCACGGCCTCGACCCCCGCCGCAGCCGCGGGATCGAACACCTGCGGCAGCCCCTCGACCGCCGCTGACGCCGTGGTCGGCTGGAAGGTGGTCACCATGCCCGCCCCCTCCTCCGGCGCGGAGCGTAGCGGCTCGCCCGGCGCGTCGCAAGCGCAGAAGTGCCTTGCGTGTGCGCCGGCACGCGACTATTGTCGGCGGTAGCCGGCATGCGGAGCGATCGCAGCGTCACCGAGCGCATCCTCAACGTGCTCCGCCCCTACGCGTCGAACTGGAGCGGCACCCTCGGCCGCGGCGATCTGGTCATCCCGCAGCGCGAGATCCCGCGCGTGATCCACGAGATACTGGACGCGCTGCACGACGAGGCCGCCACGCGCAAGGAGGCGGGCGACCGCGAGCTGTTCGACGTGCTCATGGCGGCACGCCGGAGCGCCTCGGTCCAGGACCAGGCCGACCTCCTGCGCCGGCACTTCATCATCTTGCTCCGCTAGCATGGCCGGCCCGGCCGAGGACTACCGCCCGGGCCGGATGCTCGGGCTGATGGCGCGTTCGCTCATCCTGCCGACGGCGGCGCCCGTCGGCGCGGGCGTGCCGGCCGAGCCCGCGGGCGGGATCAGCGTCACCTTCGTCGGCCACGCGACCGTCCTGGTGCGCTTCGACGGCGTGGCGCTGCTCACCGATCCGGTCTACTCTTCGCGGCTCATCCTCCCGAAGCGCCTCGTCGAGCCCGGCGTCCCGCTCGCGGGGCTGCCCCCGCTCGACGTGGTCCTCGTCTCGCATGGCCACATGGACCACCTCGACGTGCCGACGCACCAGCGCCTCCCGAAGACCGACACGGTCGCGGTGGTGGCGAAGAACCTCGCGGACCTGGTCTCCGGCTGCGGCTACCGCGACGTGATCGAGCTCGCCTGGGGCGACACGGTGACGATCCGCGACGTGCGCATCACCGCACTGCCCGTGAAGCACTGGGGCACGCGCAACCTCTGGCCCGACGACCGCGGCTACACCGGCTTCCTCGTCGAGCACCGCGACGGCACCGTCTTCTTCCCCGGCGACACGGCCTACTTCCCCGGCTTCCGCGACTACGGTCGGCGCTGGGCGATCGACGTGGCGCTCCTCCCGATCGGCGCCTACCGCCCGCCCGCCTTCCGCCGCGTCCACATGAACCCCGAGGACGCGTTGCAGACGCTCGTCGACCTCGATGCCCGCCACATGGTGCCGATCCACTGGGGCACGTTCGTCGTCTCCTACGAGCCGATCGACGAGCCGGTCGGCTGGCTCGAGGAGCTGGCCCGCGAGCGCGGGCTCACCGAGCGTGTCGCCGTGCTGCGCCACGGCGAGTCGCGGCGGTTCGGCGCTCGCGGCGTGACCGCCGCGGCGGCGGCGCCGTAGAGCCGCCGCATGGCCCATCCGCTCTCCGGCGCCGCCGCCATCGTCGGCCTCGGCATCACGCCGCAGGGGCGGGTCTACGGCAACACGCCGGTCGGCTTCGCGGTGGACGCCGTGCGGCTCGCGCTCGCCGACGCGGGCCTCGAGCGCCAGGACCTCGACGGGCTCCTCCTGAACCCCGGCCTCGCCTGGGCCGACATGGGCATGGGCTCCTTCCAGCTCCAGCAGGCGATGGGGCTCCGCGACCTCCGCCTCTCCGCCACCATGAACCTCGGCGGCGCGACCGCGTGCGCCATGATCCAGCACGCCGCGCAGGCGATCGCGGCGGGGCTCGCGACCACGGTCGCGTGCGTGTTCTCCGACGCGCCGCTCAAGCCCGAGAGGCCCGAGGGCCAACGCAGCTCGAGCGGCAGCGCGTACGGCTTCGTGCGCGGCTGGGAGGCGGCGTACGGCTACTTCGGCGTGAACGCCATGTACGCGCTGGTCGCGCGCCGGCACATGCACCGGTACGGCACGACGCAGGATCACCTGGGCGCGGTCGCCGTCGCGCAACGCAGGTGGGCCAATTTGAACCCCGCGGCCCAGATGCACGAGCAGCCGCTCACGCTCGAGGACTACCACCGCTCGCGCTGGATCGTCGAGCCGTTCCATCTCTTCGACTGCTGCCTGGTCTCGAACGGCGGCCTCGCCGTCATCGTGACCGGCCGCGAGCGGGCGCGCGATTCGAGGAAGCCCCCGGTCTACATCCGCGGCATGGCGCAGGGGCACCTGGGCGGCGACCCCTCGGACACGCTCTCCTCGGGCGCCGTGCTGTCGCGCGAGCCGGCGCTCCGCATGGCCGGCCTCACGCTCCGCGACGTGGACGTGGTGGAGCTCTACGACTGCTACACCTTCACCGTGCTCGTGACCCTCGAGGACTACGGCTTCTGCGCCAAGGGCGAGGGCGGCCCCTTCGTGGCGGAGGCCGTGACCGGCCCCGGCGGCCGGCTCGCGGTGAACACCGGCGGCGGCCAGCTCTCGAGCTTCTACATGTGGGGCATGACGCCGGTCTCGGAAGGCGTCATCCAGGTGCGCGGCGAGGGCGGGCGGCGCCAGGTGCCCGAGCACGACGTGGCGCTCGTCTCCGGCAACGGCGGCGTCCTCTCCACGCACTCGACGCTCGTCCTCGCCCGGGAGCCCTCGTGACCGCGGCCTACGCGAAGCCCCTCCCGCAGATCACGCGCGAGATGGCGCCCTTCTGGGAGGCCGCGCGCCGCCACGAGCTGGTCGTGCAGCGCTGCCGCGGCTGCGGCGCGTATCGCTTCCCGGCGCGCGACCTGTGCAGCCGCTGCCTCTCGCGCGAGGCGGAGTGGGCGCCCGTCTCCGGGCGCGGCGCCGTCTTCAGCTACGCGATCATGCACCAGGTCTACCACCCCGGCTTCGCCGCCGAGGCGCCGTATGCGGTGGTGGTGATCGAGCTCGCGGAGGGAGCGCGCCTGGTCTCGAACCTGGTCGACTGCCCGGTCGGGGACGTCACGATCGGCATGCCCGTCGAGGTCGTGTTCGAAGACGTCACGCCCGAGGTGGCGCTGCCGAAGTTCCGTCCCCGCGCGCGCCGCTGAGCCGACCGGCCGACCGAATCGGCCCGCGTTCCGACCGTTCGCGCCGGGATCCTGGCATCGGGCGCGCCGCCGTCCCACTGTGGTCGCGGCCGACGCGCCTGGGCTACAATCCGCTCCATGCCGCCGGCGCTGGATCCGATGCCCCAAGCGCGCCGGACCGACCGCATGCTGCTGCTCGTCTTCGGGACGGGCACCGCGATCGGCCTCCAGCTGGGCTTCCTCCACGTCTTCCTGTGGCGCACCTGGACGGCGCCGATCGCCTTCCTCGTACCGTCGCTCGGCTACTCCGCGGTCGTGTACGCCCTCTGGCGCTGGGTCTTCCCGCGCCTCGGCGCGCGCACGCTGCTCGCGGAGATCACCCTCCAGGCCCTGGTCTCGCTGGTCACCTTCGCCGTGCTCTCCGCGCTCACCACCGAGCTGATCGCCACCCTGCGCGGTGCGCCCTCGCTCTTCGGGGCGCCGGGCGGCGTCGAGAAGCACATCACGGCCACCCCCGAGCAGCAGCAGATGCTGGTGCGCCTGTACGCCTTTGCCCCCGTCATCCCGACCGTTCTCCTGGCGCTCATCGGCTACCACCAGTACTGGCACCGCGTGCTCGGGCTCCGGCACCGCGAGCAGGAGCTCGTCGAGCTGGCCGCGACCGCGCAGCTCGCCGCGCTGCGCGCTCAGATCAACCCGCACTTCCTCTTCAACAGCCTGAACTCGATCGCGCAGCTCATCCGCGCCGACCCCGACCGGGCCGAGGCCTGCGTCGAGCGGCTGGCGGAGATGTTCCGCTACGTGCTCCGCTACGGCGAGAAGGACTTCGTGCCGCTCGCCGAGGAGCTCGAGATGGCGCGCGCCTACCTCGACATCGAGCGTGCCCGCTTCGGGGACCGCCTGCGCGTCGAGACGCACGTCGACCCGCCGAGCCTCCAGCACCTGATCCCGAACCTGATCCTCCAGCCGCTGGTCGAGAACGCGGTGCGGCACGGCCTCTCGCGCAAGCGCGGCGGCGGCACGGTGCGCATCGACGCCCGCCTCGCCGACGGCTGCCTCGAGCTCAGCGTCGGCGACGACGGCCTCGGCATGCCGGACACCGCCCTCGAGCGTGTGTACGAGCACGGCATCGGGCTCCGCAATCTGCGCGACCGGCTCGAGCGACTCTACGGCCCCGCCCACCTCCCCCAGATCACGAGTGCGCCCGGGAGCGGCACCCGGGTGCGGCTCCGCCTCCCGGTCCGTCCCGCCGAGGCGGCGGCGTAGCGATGGGCGCCATCCGGACCCTCGTCGTCGACGACGAGAAGCTGGCGCGCGACCGCCTGGTCGGCTTCCTCTCCGGGCTGCACGACGTGAGCCTGCTCGGCCAGGCGGCCGACGGCGTGGAGGCCCTCAAGCTGATCGAGGAGGAGCGTCCGGACCTCGTCTTCCTCGACGTCCAGATGCCGGGGATGGGCGGCTTCGAGGTGCTGAAGGCGCTGCGCGAGCCCCCCCCGCACGTCGTTTTCTCCACGGCCTACGACGAGTACGCGATCCGCGCCTTCGAGGTGGGCGCGGTGGACTACCTCTTGAAGCCGTTCGGCCGCCGGCGCGTCGAAGAGGCGGTGGGGCGCGTGCGTGCGCGCTTCGGCGCCGCGAACAGCGCGCCCGACTGGGAGAGCGTGCTCAAACGGCTGGAGGAGCAGCGCAAGGTCTACGTGAGCCAGGTCCCGGTGCACAGCGGGAAGCGCATCCTGATCGTGCCGGTCACGGACGTGCTCTGGTTCGGGGTCGAGTACCGCCTGGTCTACGCGCACACCGCCGAGCGCGCCTTCATGACCAACTATACGCTGCGCGAGCTCGAGGAGCGGCTCGACCCCGCGCTCTTCTTCCGCGCCCACAAGTCGAACCTCGTGAACCTCGAGCACGTGAAGGAGATCGTCCCCTGGTTCGGCGGCCGCTACAAGCTCGTGATGCGCGACGGGGCGGGCAGCGAGGTCGCGCTCAGCCGCGCGCAGACGCGGGCGCTGCGCGCGCGGCTGCGGTGGTGAGGGCGTGCCGGAGCGCGCCTTGACAGCTTTTCGCTTTGCGGGGCACCCATAGATCCTACGCCCACTTCGCTCGACACGACGACCGGACCGCGCCCCCGGCGCCTGCTGGCCGCCCTCGGCATCTCGACGGCGGCGCATGCGCTCCTCGGCCTCATGATCTTCTTCGACATCCTCGGCGCGGGCGGCGGCTTCGGCCTCGGCCTCGGTCCCGGCTTCGGCGTCGGGTCGGGCGGCGGCCTGGGCCTCGGCCAGAAGCGGCGGCGGGAGATCTTCTCGCTGGAGGACCTGCCCGCGCCGGTGCCGCCGAACGATCCAAACGCCGAGCAGGCCCTCAAGGAGCTGCTCAAGCCGGCGGCCGCCCAGGCGATCGTCGTGCCGCCGCCGGCGGTGCCGCGGCCGACCTCGCCGACGGTGCACTTCGCGCCCCCGGCGCGGCCGGTCGGTGCCGGCGTCGACCTGGGCTCCCGCTTCGCGTCGGCCGGCGCCGGCGTGGGCGGCTTCGGCACGGGCGAAGGCGGCGGGGGCGCCGGCTGGTCGCTCGGCACCTCCTTCGGGAGGTACGTGGGGAGCCTCCGCAAAGTCGGGCTCGACGTCGCCATCGTGGTCGACGCGACCGGCAGCATGCAGAACGTCATCGACGACCTGAAGCGGCGCATGGACGACCTCGCCGCCACCATGCAGCGTCTGGTGCCGACCGCGCGCGTCGGCGCGGTCACCTACCGCGACCGCGACGACGACCAGGGCGCGCCGGGCGGCCCGCGGCAGAGCGAGGCCTTCGTCGTCAAGTGGACGGACCTCACCTTCAACGTGAAGAAGGTGCAGGCCTTCCTCGACGGCATCGTGGCCGAGGGCGGCGGCGACTGGGAGGAGGCCGTGAAGGACGGCCTCGAATGCGCGATGCGCCAGCTCAAGTGGCGGAGCGACGCGAAGAAGGTGATCATCCTGGTCGGCAGCTCGCCGCCCCACCCGCAGGACGTGGCCGCCATCCACAAGCTGATCGCCGACTGGCGTGCGAAGGGCGGCGTCGTGAGCACGATCGATGTGAGCCTCATGCTGCACGAGGAGTTCGAGCGGCAGATGGCCCGCTGGCTGCACAACGAGGACCTGAAGGAGGTCTCGCCGCTCCCCGACTTCTACAAGGAGGTGAGCGCCAGCTTCGGCGAGATGGCCCGGGAGGGCGGCGGGCAGATGATCGCCATGGGCCAGCAGAGCGCGCTCGTCCGCCATCTCCTCGTCCTCACCTTCGGGCCCAGCTGGGAGCGCGACGTGGCGCGCATCGCGCGCGGCTTCTGATGCGCAAAGGAGAGTCTCGATGGAGAACGTGAATCTCGATTTCGTCCACCTGATCCACCAGGCGGCGATCTCGACCTACCCGCTGATCGTGTGCTCGATCGTCATGTTGGGCGTGGTGCTCGAGCGCCTGTGGACGCTGCGCGGCGCGGTGTCCTCGACCGGCTCGCTCACCGCGGAGCTGGTCCCGCTGCTCGCGCGCGGCGACCTCACCGGCGCGGCCGACGCGGTGCGCCGGCACCGTCTCTGCCCGGCGCGGCGCGTGTTCGGCGACGTGCTCGGCGTGGTCCCCGAGGCGCCGCTCGAGGAGCTCGAGCGCGTGGCCGACGAGCGGCAGTTCGAGGAGATCGAGGGCTGCGGGGCCTACCTCTGGGTGCTCGGCACGATCGGCTCCTCGGCGCCCTTCATCGGCCTCTTCGGCACCGTGGTCGGCATCATGCGGGCCTTCCACAGCATGGCGATCGTCGGCACGGGCGGCTTCGGCGTGGTGGCGGGCGGCATCTCCGAGGCGCTCATCGCCACTGCCCTCGGCCTCGCCATCGGCATCATCTCGCTCGTCTTCTACAACTACCTGCAGAACCGGGTGGAGCGCATCGACGGGGCGCTCCGCATCGGGTGCGCGCGGCTGGTCGAGGCGGTCGCGGCGGCGCGGAGGGGCCATGGCGCTGTTTAGGGGGCACACGCGCGGGCGCATCGTCGCCGAGATCAACGTCACGCCGCTCACCGACGTGTTCCTGGTCCTGCTCATCATCTTCATGATCACCACCTCGGCCATGGTGAGGCCGGCCGCCGACGTCGATCTCCCCAAAGCGGCCGAGAACGAGGAGCCGCCGAAGGGCGTACTCGTCACCATGACGCCGGCGCACGAGGTGTTCGTGAACGAGCGGCCGGTCCCCAGCGACGACGCCTCGCTGGCGAGCGTGCTGCGCGACACGCTCGCGCGCAGCCCGGACAAGGTGGTCGTGCTGGCCGGCGACCGGCAGGTGGTGCTGGGCGAGGTGGTGCGCGTGCTCGGGCTCGCCAAGGAGGCGGGCGCCACCGGCTTCGCCCTGGCCTCCGAGTGACGGCGCGCGCGCTCGTGGCGCTGGCCGTGGCGCTGGCGGCCGCGGCGCCGGCGCGCGCCCAGGAGAGTAGCGAGCGCGCGACGCTCGCCCAGCTCGAGCAGCGGAGCCGCGCCTTCTACGCGCTCCTCGAGCACGGCGAGCGCGAGCGCGCGGCCGCCACCTGGCCCGGGCTCGAGGCCGACCTGGCCCGCTTCCAGGGCGGCCTCCAGGGGCGCCTCGACCGCATGCGTGACGAAGTGATCGAGCGCGACGGCGACCTGGAGGAGCTCTTCCGGAGCCCGCGCTTCCGCGACCCCGAGGTCATGTCGCTGATCGCCGCGTATCACCTCGCCTGGGTGCGCTACCAGGGCGCGCAGCTGGTGGGCGATGCGGCGAAGAAGAAGGCGCTCCTCCAGAAGGCGGTGGAGGGCTTCTCGCAGTTCCTGCTCGTGAACGAGGTGCCCGACATCTACGCCGACAGCCTCTACGGCCGCGGCCTCGCCTTCCTCGACCTCGGCGAGACGGCGAAGGCGATCGAGGACCACTCCGCCGCCGCCGAGACGCCGCCGGTGGGCGCCAAGGCGCGCGCCGCGCTCGAGGAGGCGCGGCGGCGGGCGAGCGGCTGGAAGGCGCCCGCCGAGGAGGACCCCGAGGCCCTCCTCGCCCACCTGGGCGAGCTCCTACCGCGTGCCGCCGGCGGTGACGCGGCGGCCGAGAAGGAGGCGACGACGCTGGCGCGCGGCCTCGCGGCCCGCGCCGGGC
>JBKPBB010000015.1:0-2493 GCA_046744245.1 Thermodesulfobacteriota bacterium | reverse complement strand
ACACCCCGACCGCCACGATGGTCCGCACGCCGAGGTTGCGCAGCACGGGGTCGAGCTCCGTGCCGCTCATGGGCGAGAGGCCGTGCATGCGGGGCAGGACGAGGTCCGATTCGGCGACGCCGATCTCCGCCACGATCTCGGCCTGCGGCGTGCCGGGCACCATCGGCGTGGGGGAGCGGCGCGTCGCCATGAAGAGGCGCGCGTTCTGGTTCGAGCCGCGGCCGTCGGCGCGGCGGACGGCCGTCGTGTGGACGACGGGGACGCCGGCGCGCCGGGCGGCGGCGGCGAGGCGGGCGATGGCCGGCACGACGGGCGCGGCCGCCCGCGCCAGCTCGGGGAGGAGCGAGTGATCGCCGATCACGCCGCGCTGGCACTCGTTGGCGACCAGCGCCGCGTGCGGCGGGGCGAGGAGCGCGGCGAGGTCGACGGCCACGTCCTCACGGCCCCTGGAAGTCGAGGCGGGCGTAGAAGGCGTTGCGGCCCGCGTGGTCGAAGCTGAGCGGGCCGGTGCCGAGGATCTTCATCACGAGCGTGCGGGCCGCCTGCGCGCTCCGGAAGATGAAGCCCTTGGGGAGATTCAGCCGCACGTCCTGCACCTCGCCGGAGACCGGGTTCGTGAACGGCGCGAGCTGGACCTCGAGCGCGCCCGGGACGCGGAAGGAACTCTGGCGGCCGGCGGGTGTGAACTCGATCGCGGTGAAGACCGGCGGCTGGATGTCGGCCATCGTGCTCCCGAAGAGCTCGAACGCCCCGCTGCCCTTCGCCTTGCCGGAGAAGATGCGCACCAGCGCGTCGCGCTGCTCCGCCGAGGCGGCCTCCGAGACGTAGAGGCGGAGCGTCCCGCCGCCCTGGTGGATCGCCTTCGGCCAGGCGGCGGCGTAGATGACGTCGAGGCCGTCGAGCCGGGTGCGCCCGAAGCGGCCCTGACGGATGTGGTAGCCGACCAGCGCCTCGCAGAAGCCGTCGGTCGGGTAGCCGCTGAAGTTGCACGGGCAGCCGAAGTTGCAGTTGCAGCTCTCGACGTAGTCGACCTTCAGCTCCCAGCGCGGGATCCTCTCCTCCGTCTGCTCCTTCTCCTTCGCCATCGTGCTCCTCCGATCAGCCGAGCATGCGCGCCGCGCCGGCGGCGCAGAGTACCAGGCCCGCGAGACGCCCCACGAGCCCGCCGGCGGGCAGGACCTTCTCGAGATAGATGAGCGCCGAGAGGGCGACCATCCAGCCGACGTTCATCACGCCCACCACCAGGAGCACGACCATGAGCGAGGCGCAGCAGCCGGCGCAGTAGAGCCCGTGGTGCGCGCCCAGGAGGAGCGCGCCGCCGAGGCCGTCGCGCCAGTGGTGGCCGAGGAAGAGATGCGGGACGCGGCAGTGGCGCAGGCAGCGGTCCTTGAGCGGTGTGAGCTGGTAGAGCCCGCACAGGACGAGGAGGGGGCCGCCCAGGCGCGCGAGCCCGGGCAGCGCGGTGGCGAGGCGCGCGGCGCCGGCGAGCAGCGCCTCGGCCGGCACGCCGAGAAGACCCCACACGACCAGGTAGCCGCCGACGAAGACCGCGGCCGCGAGCCCGGGGTTCCCGCGCCGCGCGCGCGCGAGCGCCGTGAAGGTGAGCGCGACCGGGATGACGGCGGGGAACATCATGGCCGCCATCATGACCGTCCACATGAGGACGAAGGACGGCAGGCCCATGCGGTGGCACTCGGGCATCGCGGCCATGGCCACGGTCCAGGCCCACGCGAGCCCGGCGAGGATGAGGAGGCTCGCGGCGATGAAGAGCTGCGTGCCGGGATCGGTCCCGGCGAGCGCGCCGGTGCGGGAGCGCGAGTCGGGCACGAGGTCGCCGTCTAGCACGCCCGGCCCGCGGCGGTCCATGACCGCGCGGCGACGGTGTTACGTCGTGCTCGTGGTCGTGCTCGTCCCCTTGACGAGCAGGGCGGGCGGACGGAATGTTCGGGTCCTTTGCTACGAGGGGGTGCCCCGTATGAAGCACTTGATGGTGCTCGGGCTGATGGCAGTGCTCGCCCGGCCGGCGCTCGCCGACCCGACCGCAGACGCGCGCGGGGTCGAGGAGGCGTTCGCGCACGCCTGCAGTGCCGGCGACCTGAAGGGCGTGATGGCGCTCTACGCCGACGACGCGATCGCGGTATGGCCGGGCCAGGGCGCCGAGGCCAAGGGGAAGGCGGACATCGAGAAGATGGCGGCCGCCCTGTGCAAGGAGGGCAGCGGCGCGCAGTTCACGCTCAAGTCGCTCGAGGCGCTGCCGCTCGGGGATGCGCACATCGTGACCGTCGCCCACTGGGAGAGCACGCTGGCGGGTCCGGGCCGCCGGCGCCTCACCACCGAGGTGCGCTCGACCGAGGTGCTGGTGAAGAAGGACGGCGCATGGCGCTACCTCGTCGACCACGCCTCGATCGGCCAGCCGCGTCCGCGCCAGGCGGCCGCGGCGCGCCGGGCGCGGCGCATGCGATAGCCGGCGTCGCGGCGGTGCGCTCTCGCGGG
>JBKPBB010000247.1:0-1960 GCA_046744245.1 Thermodesulfobacteriota bacterium | reverse complement strand
GTCGATCAGGATGTTGTCCACCTCGTCGACGATCGCGTAGTGCAGCTCGCGCTGGACGTACTCGTCCAGGCTGAACTTCATGTTGTCGCGCAGGTAGTCGAAGCCGAACTCGTTGTTGGTGCCGTAGGTGATGTCGGCGCGATAGGCCGCGCGGCGCTCGACGTCCCGCAGGTGGAGGTAGCGGTAGTCCTTCGGGATGAAGGCCGGATCGAAGAGGAAGCTCCGGTCGTGGATGATCGAGGCGACCGAGAGGCCGAGGTAGTGGAAGACGGGTCCCATCCACTGCACGTCCCGCCGAGCGAGGTAGTCGTTGACCGTGACCAGGTGCGCGCCCTTGCCCTCGAGCGCGTTCAGATAGAGCGGCAGCGTGGCGACGAGGGTCTTCCCCTCGCCGGTCTTCATCTCCGCGATCTTCCCCTGGTGGAGCACGATGCCGCCGAGGCATTGCACGTCGAAGTGGCGGAGCCCGATCGTGCGCCGCGCCGCCTCGCGCACGTAGGCGAACGCCTCGGGCAGGAGGTCGTCGAGCGCCACTTCCTCGGCGGCGAGGCGCTGCCGGAACTCCGCGGTCTTCTCGGGGAAGGCCTCCGCGGGCAGATCCTCGAGCTTCGCCTCGAGGTCGTTGACGTCGTGCACGACCGGCCACAGGCGCTTGAGCTGGCGCTCGTTGGCGCTCCCGAAGACGCGCGTCAGGAAGGTCGGCATGGGGAACGCGGTATTGTCGTCGTGGGGTCGGGGGAGGTCAAGCTCAGGACCGGAGACGTCACCGCTTTCGGTAGGTCGTTGTGGTGCGCCGAACGACCTCGGTCACTGCGATGCGCGCGCGCTCGCGATCCACGTCGAAAAAGATGCGCCAGGCACCGACTCTCCGCCTGAACGCCGCTGGCTGATGCCTCAGCGGAACCACGATCGACGACTCTTCCGGCGCGCCTTGCGACCCACAGCTCTCACATGCGCCCGCAGCTCCTCGAGGGTCAGATACTCGCCGCGTCGGATTTCCGCCCGCCCCCGCTCTATCGCACGCCGCTCGGCGAGGGTGGGAAGGTAGCCGCGACCCGCCCCGAAGTAGGTGCGGAGGGCCTCTCGCACGAGCTCGGACCGGGTCCGATGCTCGGTAAGGGGCCACGTCAACCGCCGTGCCTTACCTATTTCTATGCTTCGCCCGCCTCAGCGCTCGATCCGCACCGCCGACTCGAGCCGCGCGCCCAGGAAGCGCTGCCCGATGCGGATGAAGCGGTCCGGCACGTCGGTCACGAAGAAGCTCGTCGAGCCCGCCCCGCGCCGGCGGGCGAGGCCGCGCGCCGCGAGCAGCGCGGCCACCGCGCGCGCGGTCTCCTCGGCCGAGTCGACGAGCGCCACCCGCTCGCCCATCACCCCGGCGATCACCGCCTTCAGCAGCGGGTAGTGCGTGCAGCCGAGGACGAGCGTGTCGATGCCGCTCTTCCGGAGGGTCGCGAGGTAGGTCTCGACCACGCTCTGCGGGATCGGCCCCTCGACCCAGCCCTCCTCCGCGAGCGCCACCAGGAGCGGGCACGGCCGCGTGTAGATCTCCAGGCCGGGCTTCACGGCGCGCAGCGCCGTCGTGTACGCGCCCGAGGCGATGGTCGCCTCGGTGCCGATGACGCCCACGCGGCCGTTGCGGGTGCGCGCGGCCGCGGCACGCGCGCCCGGCTCGATCACGCCGAGGACCGGCACCGGGTAGCGCGCGGCGAGCGCGTCCAGGGCCACGGAGGAGGCGGTGTTGCACGCGACCACCAGCAGCTTGATGCCCTTCGCGATCAGGAAGTCGACGTTCTCGATGCTGTAGCGGGTCACCGTCTCGGCCGACTTGGTGCCGTAGGGGTAGCGGCCCGTGTCGCCCAGGTAGACGAGGTCCTCGTGCGGGAGCGCCTCGAGGAGGGCGTGCAGCACCTGTCTCTTATACACATCTGACGCTGCCGACGAGTGCTGTGGCGTGGGG
>JBKPBB010000081.1:0-7198 GCA_046744245.1 Thermodesulfobacteriota bacterium | reverse complement strand
ATCTCCCCACGAGCGCCCGCCGCCTACAGGCCGTCCGGCCCACGGCGATGAGATAGTCCACCCCCGTCGGAAACGGCGGGACCGGTGTAACCGATTGGTCGCTGGTTCGAGTCCGGCCCGGGGAGCCAAATCCGAAGAGGGTCGTCGGAGGTGACTCCGGCGGCCCTTTTCCTTTCGTGACCACGGTGTGGGCAGGGGTCGACTGGCTCACGCGCCGGTTCCGCAGAGCCTGAGCACCGCCGCCGCCCAGCCGGCCGGATCCTCCATCTGGGGGTAGTGGCCGACCCCCCCGAGGACGATGAGTGGGCCGCCGGACATCTCGGCGAGCCGCCGGCCGATCTCGAGCACGGCGATCGGGTCGCGGCCGCCCCACACCACGCCGACGGACACGCGGGTGCGCGAGAGGAGGGGCCGCCAGCGCTCCGCGTACTGCATGCGCTCCAGGTTGTAGCGCGCAATCTTGCCGATCAGGCCGAGCCCGCTATGGTCCGCGAGCCAGTAGGCGATGGCGCGGATGGTGGGGGAGGTAGCACGGGCCGCGCACGGGCGGCCAGCCGGTTGACTTCGCGTCGTCCCCCGACATTCAGTGCGCGGCGGCCATGTGGAGCGGCGGCGTGGCGCTCGTGCTGGTGCTCGGAGCGGCGCACGTGGCGGCGCGCGCGGCCGGGGCGCGCGCCGTCGCCGACCTTTCCAAGGCGGTGCCGCTCGCGCTTCTGGCGGGGCTGGTCGCGGCCGAGCCGGCGCCCGTCGGCCAGGCGTACCGCTGGCTCGTCTTCGCGGGGCTTCTCTGCTCGCTCGGCGGGGACGTGTGGCTCCTCTTCCCGCGCGGCTTCGTCGCGGGCCTGTTCAACTTCCTGGTCGCGCACCTCCTCTACATCGCCGCCTTTGCGCCCGGGGGGCCGTGGAACGCCTCCGCGTGGGCGCTGCTCGCGCCCTTCGCGCTGGTGAGCCTCGCTACGCTCCGCTACCTCTGGCCACATCTCGGGCGCGAGCGCGCGCCGGTCGCCGTCTATGTGAGCGTCATCGCCGTCATGGGTTGGCGGGCGGCGGTGCGCGCGCTCGCCGCGAACCCGCCGCCCGCGAGCGGCGGGCTCGCGCTCGCGGGCGCGCTCCTCTTCATGCTCTCCGACGGGCTGCTGGCGACCGATCGCTTCGCGCGCCGGCTCCGCGCGGCGGAGGCCGCGGTCATGACCACCTACTACGCGGCGCAGACGCTGATCGCGCTCTCGGTTCGCGGTTGAGAGCGGAGCGCGTCACGGGGCCCGGCCGACGGTGTAGACGTCGACGCGGCCGGCGCCCGCGGCGAGGAGCGCGCGCGCGCAAGCGTCGGCCGTCGCTCCGGTCGTCAACACGTCGTCGACGAGCACGATCGGGCGCCTGAGGCGCAGGCGCTGGGTGCGCACGGCGAACGCGCCGTCCAGGTTCCGCCGGCGCTCGGGGGCCGGCAGCCGCGCCTGCGCCTCGGTGGCGCGGGTGCGGACGAGGAGGCGCGGCGCGACCGGCAGCCCGCGTCGGTGGCCGAGCGCGCGCGCGAGGAGAAGCGCCTGATTGAAGCCGCGTGCACCCAGCCGGGCGCGGTGGAGAGGAACGGGGACCAGGAGCGCGTCGGGAGCGAAGGGATAGCGCTCGGCGAGCAGCGCGCCGAGCGCGTCGGCCAGCTTTCGCCGGCGGCGATACTTGAGTCCCTGGACCGCCGCCGCGAGCGGATTGAGACCGGAGGCGGACGGAAGATACAATGCGGCCGCGCGAGCAGCGGCGAAGGCGGGTGGATGGTGGACGCAGCTGGGACACGGGTCGTTCGGGCCGATCAGCCGGAGCGGTACGCCGCACGACCGACAGAGCGGCGGGGCAGGCGCCGCCATGGCCGCGCGGCAGGCTGCGCACAGGCACGAGCCGTGGCCGAGGGGCAGTGGGCGCTCGCACACCTCGCAGTGCTGCGGAAAGACGCCGTCGAGCAGTACTTGGAGCCAGCGCGGCATTGCGGACCGAGGGCGGCGTGGGGGACGATTGTGAGGACGCGCGCTGCTGACGCAAGCGGGGGCGGTGGAGGTGAGTGATGAAGAGCTTCTGGGTCGGCCTCTTGATCGGGGTGGTGGTGACGTTCTGGTACTTCACCCAGGGCGACTACGTGCGTGCGCTCGTCGCGTCGTCTTGGGCGCGCGCCTCGGCCCCGCCTCCGTTCGCTCATCAGAAGCCCTGATCCGCGCTTTACAACCCCGCGACTTCTCCCTACCCTAACCCGCCGTGCCCCCGCTCACGGAGCAGCAGCTCGCCGACGACCTGACCCGCGCCATGAAGGCGCGCGAGATGCCGCGCGTCTACGTGCTGCGCGGTCTTCTCACCGTGGCCAAGAACCTGAAGGTCGAACGGCGGGGCGCGGCGCTGGCGGAGGCGGACCTGGTACAGCTGGTGCGGCGCGAGATCCGCAAGCGCGAGGAGGCCGAGGAGTTCGCCGTCAAGGCCGGCCGCGGCGAGCTGGTCGAGCAGAACCGCGCCGAGCGCGCCCTCCTCGAGGCGTACGTGCCGGCGCCGCTCGCGCCCGCCGAGCTGGAAGAGGCCATCCGCACGATCGCGGCGCGGCCGGAGGCGCGCTCGCTGGGCGCGATCATGGGCGCGCTGCGCGAGCGGTTCGCCGGCCGCTTCGACGGCCGGCAGGCGAGCGAGATAGCGCGCCGCGTGCTGGCCGAGCCCGCCCGCGCCTGAGGAGCTCATGGAGCTACCGGTCATCGCCCGGCTCAAGAAGGAGCTGGCGGATCTCAAGTACGAGCTGAACGTCAGGCTGCCCAAGGAGCTCGAGGCGGCCCGCGCACACGGCGATCTCTCCGAGAACGCCGAGTACGAGGCCGCGAAGGCGCGGCAGGACTACGTCCGCTCGCGCATCGGACAGCTCGAGGGGCGGGTGCGCGAGCTGTCGATGTACAACATCTCCTCGATCCCGCGCGACGTGGTCGCCTACGGCAGCCGCGTCACGGTGGAAGACGATAGCGGGGAGTCGATGGCCTACGAGATCGTGTTCCCCGAGGAGGTGGACGCGGCCAAGGGCCAGATCTCGCTCTCCTCGCCGATCGGACGCGCGCTGCTCAACAAGGCGGTGGGCGACGAGGTCGAGGTGCAGACGCCGAGCGGCAAGCGGTCGTATCAGATCGTCGAGCTCGTGACGCTGCACGAGCTGCAGGGACACGAGCGGTAGGGCGCGTTCACGCGCGCCCGTGTGGGGCGGCGACGGGGCCGCCCTCTCCGCTTCGCTGCGCCGGCCGGACGGGCGTCCGGGACCGTGCTGACGTTCCGGCGCAGAGGCGCTGCGAGGGCGGCCCCGCCGCCACCCCGGGCACGCGTGGCCCGCACCCCTCCGCCCGGCGGGGTTGAGGGGTGAAACGGCACTATTGTACGGTACCCGGGGCTCGCGCCGGTCGGCGTGCGCCGGGGGGGCAACGATGTCGTACGCGAACCTCGCGGAGATGTTCTTCAAGCGGGCTCAGGAGCTGGCCACGCGGCCGCGCTACCGCTACCGCGTCGCGGACGGCTGGCGCGAGGTCACCTGGCAGACGATGGCCGAGCGCGTACGCGCCATCGCCGCGGGCCTCATCGACTCGGGCGTGGCGCCCGGTGATCGCGTGGCTCTCCTCTCCAACACGCGCCCCGAGTGGATGGAGATCGACTTCGCGATCCTCGCCTGCGGCGCTCTCACCGTACCGATCTACCAGTCGAACCTGCCGGCCGAGTGCGGCTACATCATCGCCAACTCCGAGTCCTCGGTGGTGTTCGTCGAGAACCCGAAGCAGCGGGCGAAGATCGAGGAGGTGACCCAGCGCGGCTTCGAGCTCGATGGCGTGCGCCAGACGATCAGCGTCCGCGCCGTGATCACGATCGAGGGCGACCCGGGCGCCGGGGAGTCGCTGGCGGCGCTCGTCAAGCGCGGCCGCGACGCGCTCGGGCGCACGATCGGGGAGATCGATGCGCGGGTCGCCGACCTGAAGCGCGACCAGCTCGCCACCATCGTCTACACCTCGGGCACCACGGGGCCGCCCAAGGGCGTGCTCCAGACCCACGGCAACCACCTCGCGACGGTCGAGTCGCTGCTCAAGCTCGGCATGGCGCGCGAGGGCGACGTCGACTTCTTCTTCCTGCCGCTCGCGCACTCCTTTGCCCGCCTGATCGAGTACTTCGGCATCGCGGCCGGGACGGTCACGGCCTTCGCGCGCAGCATCGACAACCTGGCGGAGGACCTGGCGGCCTCGCGTCCGCACCTCGTGCCCGCCGTGCCCCGCATCTACGAGAAGCTCTACGGGCGCATCCAGGGGGCGCGCGAGTCGGGCGGGGCGCTCCGGCGCGCGCTCTTCGACTGGGCGGTCGGCGTCGGCCGCGCGCGCAGCACCTGCGAGCAGGAGGGCCGGCCGGTCCCGGCGCTGGTGCAATGGCAGCACGCCCTCGCGCACCGCCTGGTCTTCTCCCGCATCCACCGCCTCCTGGGCGGCAACATCCGGTACATGACCTCGGGCGGCGCGCCGCTCTCGCGCGAGATCGCCGAGTTCTTCCACGCCGTCGGCATTCCGATCCTGGAGGGCTACGGGCTCACCGAGACGACGCCCAGCCTGACGGTGAACCGGCCCGACCGCTTCAAGTTCGGCACCGTCGGCCTGCCGCTCGACTGCTGCGAGCTCCGCATCGCGCCCGACGGCGAGATCCTGGCGCGCGGGGCCAACATCGCCCTCGGCTACCATCGCCGGCCGGAGGCCACCGCCGAGAGCTGGGACGCCGAGGGCTGGTTCCACACCGGCGACATCGGCGAGTTCGACGCGGACGGCTTCCTCCGCATCACCGACCGCAAGAAGGACCTGATCAAGACCTCGGGCGGCAAGTACGTCGCGCCGCAGAAGATCGAGAACCTGCTCAAGCTCCTGCCGCACGTGAGCCAGGCGGTGGTGATCGGCGACAACCGCAAGTACTGCACGGCGCTCATCACGCTCGATGAGGAGGAGGTGGGGCGCTGGGCGAGCGGGCAGGGGCTCCGCTTCGCATCCCCGGAGGAGATGGCAGCGCATCCCAGGGTGCGCGAGCTGATCGAGGGCGAGGTGGCGGCGGCGAACAAGGAGCTCGCTTCGTACGAGTCGATCAAGTACTTCCGCATCCTGCCGCGGGACCTCTCCACCGAGACGGGCGAGCTCACCGCGAGCCTCAAAGTGAAGCGCAAGGTGATGGCGGAGCACTACCGCCAGCAGATCGAAGAGATGTACGCGGGCTGAGCTCGCGTAGACTTCGTCTGGCCCGTTGCGGGGTTACGAGGCCCGTGTTATACGTTTTTCCTTTCCCGGCCTTCCTGACCAAACCGAGTGGGCCCCGCCCACTTTTTCATTTTTGGAGGAGCAGAGTTCATGGATCGGTCCGCGGTGACCCAGCGCGTCTGGGAGCTGGCGGAGCCTCTCGCGCTCGCGGGGGGCCTCGAGCTCGTGGACGTGCAGTACCGCCCCGAGGGGGGCCGGGTCGTGCTGCGCCTCCTGCTCGACCGCCCCGAGGGCGGCGTGACGCTCGACGAGCTGGCGCGCATGTCGCGCGAGCTCGGTGACCTGCTCGACGCGCACGACGCGGTCCCCGGGCGCTACCAGCTCGAATGCTCCTCGCCCGGCATCAACCGCCCGCTGCTGCGCGAGGCGCACTTCCGCCGCGCCCTCGGCGAGCGCGTGCGCGTGCAGACCCGCGCGCCGATCGGCGCCCGCCGTCACTTCCGCGGCACCCTCGAGGCCGTCACGGCCGAGGAGATCACGCTTCACGATCCCGATGCCGGGCGCGTCGCCGTCCCGCTGGCGGCGATCGACAAGGCCCACGTCGATTACGATTTCAGCCGGCCCGCCGGGCCGCCGCACGCGCGAAGCGCGAGAGAGGCGCCATGCAGCCGGACCTGAACCGCGTCATCGAGCAGGTGAGCAAGGAGAAGGGTATCGACCGCGGCATCATCGTGAAGGCGCTCGAGGAGGCCATGCTGTCGGCGGCCAAGAAGACCTTCGGCCACGAGAAGAACATCGAGGCCAAGTTCAACACCGAGCTGGGCGAGGTCGAGCTGTTCGAGATCAAGACGGTGGTCGAGCATGTCGAGGACCCCGAGAACCAGGTGACGCTCGAGGTGGCGCGTGCGAAGATCGACCCGGAGGCCGAGATCGGCGACGAGTTGCTCGCCAAGCTGCCGCCGGAGAAGTTCGGGCGCATCGCCGCCCAGGCCGCGAAGCAGAACATCATCCAGCGCGTGCGCGACGCCGAGCGCGACATCATCTACAACGAGTTCAAGGGCCGCAAGGGCGAGCTCTTCTCCGGCATCGTGCAGCGCTTCGAGAAGAAGAACATCATCGTGAACCTGGGGCGCACCGACGCCATCCTTCCCGAGAAGGAGCAGATCCCGCGCGAGCGCTACCGCCAGGGCGACCGCATCCGCGCCTACATCCTCGACGTCGAGCTCACCGGCAAGGGGCCGCAGATCGTCCTCTCGCGCACGCACCCGGGGCTGCTGATCAAGCTCTTCGAGCAGGAGGTGCCCGAGATCTACGAGGGCATCGTCGAGGTGAAGGGCGCCGCCCGCGAGCCGGGTGGGCGGGCGAAGATCGCGGTCACCTCCAACGACCGTGACGTCGATCCGGTCGGCGCCTGCGTCGGCATGCGCGGTACGCGCGTGCAGGCGGTGGTGCAGGAGCTGCGCGGCGAGAAGATCGACATCGTGCCCTGGACGAGCGACCCCGCGGAGTACGTGTGCCGCGCGCTCGCGCCGGCCAAGGTGTCGAAGATCATCATGGACGAGGACGAGCACGCCATGGAGGTGATCGTCCCCGACGACCAGCTCTCGCTCGCCATCGGCAAGAAGGGACAGAACGTGCGCCTCGCCTCGCGGCTCACGGGCTGGAAGCTCGACGTGCGCAGCGAGGCCGAGGCCGAGGACGAGGCGCGTCGGGCGCGGGCCTCGCTCACCGCGATCCCGAACGTCGGCGACGTGACCGCCGAGCTCCTCTATCAGAACGGCTTCAAGTCGGCCGAGGAGCTGGCCGCCTCGGACGAGGAGACGGTGGGCGAGATCGAGGGCATCGGCCCCGAGCGGGGGGCGGGCATCGTCGCCGCCGCGCGCGAGCACGTGCAGCGCCTGCGCGAGCAGGAGGCGCTGGCCGCAGCCGAGGCCGCCGCAGCCGCGGCCGCAGCCGCGGCCGCCGCGGCCGAGGCG
>JBKPBB010000371.1:0-4692 GCA_046744245.1 Thermodesulfobacteriota bacterium | reverse complement strand
CGCTGGTCGCGCTCACCCTGCTCGTGGTCGGCGTGCCGACGTGGGGTCGCTGGCGCGCGGCGGCGCTCGCGCGGCGCCCGCCGGCCGGCACGCTCCGCGTCGCGCTCGCGCAGGGCAACGTCGAGCAGGCTCACAAGTGGGACCCCGCGTTCCAGGACGAGACGCTGGCGCGCTACCGCGCGCTCACCGCGGAGGCAGCCGCGCGCCGCCCGGACCTGGTGGTGTGGCCCGAGACCGCCACCCCCTTCTTCTTCCAGGAGCCCGGCCCGCTCCGCGATGCGGTGCTCGAGACGGCGGAGCAGAACGGGGTCTACCTGCTCTTCGGAAGCCCCGCCTTCCGGCGGGCCCCGTCGGGCGCGATCCAGGAGCTGAACCGCGCCTACCTGGTGTCGCCCGCGGGTCGCGAGATGGCGACCTACGACAAGATGCAGCTCGTGCCGTTCGGCGAGTACGTGCCCTACGCGCAGGCCCTCTTCTTCGTGCGGCGCATCGTCGAGGCGGTGGGCGACGTCGTGCCCGGCCTCGTGCCCACCGTCTTTCGCTTGCCCTCGGCGCGCTTCGGCGTCGCCATCTGCTACGAGGACGTGTTCCCGAGCGTGACCCGCCGCTTCGTCGCCGCGGGCGCGGACTTCCTGGTGAACGTCACCAACGACGCCTGGTACGGTCCGACGTCCGCGCCGCACCAGCACCTCGCCCAGGCGACCTTCCGCTCGATCGAGGGCCGCGTGCCGCTGGTGCGCGTCGCCAACACCGGCGTCTCCGCCGTGATCGACGTGGACGGCCGCATCCGGTGGCAGGGCCCGCTCTTCGAGTCGCTCGTCCAGGTGGAGCAGATCCGCTGGCCCGGCGTGCGGACCTTCTACACCCGCTTCGGCGACCTCTTCGCGTGGGCGTGCGCGCTCGCCTCGCTCGCGGCCTTCGGCTATGGTGCGGCGAGAGCACGACGGTGATGGCGGAGAAGCCGGGCGCGACCGATCCGATGCTGCTCGCGGCGCTCCGGGAGCGCGTGCGCGCCCTCGACGAGCGCGTGCGCGTGCTCGGGAGGCACCTTTGACCTCCCCGGTCTCGAGCGGCGCGCCGCCGAGCTGAGCGAGCAGGCCGCCGCCCCCGGCTTCTGGAGCGACGCCGAGAAGGCGCAGGCCGTCGGGCGCGAGACGGCGCAGGTCCTGGACGCGATCGCGCAGTACAGGCGGCAGCGCGAGGGCGTGGACGAGGCGCAGGTCTTCCTCGAGCTGGCCGAGGAGGGCGACGCCGAGGCACTGGGCGAGCTGCGTGACCGGGTCGAGCAGGTCGAGGCCGAGCTCGCCGCACTCGAGCTGAAGCAGCTCCTCGGCGGCGAGCACGACGCGGGCAACGCGATCGTCGAGATCCACCCCGGCGCCGGCGGCCTCGAGGCACAGGACTGGGCCGAGATGCTGCTCCGCATGTACCTCCGCTGGTGCGAGCGGCGCGGCTACCGCACCGAGCTGCTCGAGCACCAGCCCGGTGAGGGCGCGGGACTGAAGAGCGCCACCTTCACCGTCGAGGGCCCGTACGCCTACGGCTACTTGAAGGCCGAGGCGGGCGTGCATCGCCTGGTGCGCATCTCCCCCTTCGACGCGAACGCCCGCCGCCAGACGTCGTTCGCCTCCGTGCTCGTGCTCCCCGACATCGAGGACGAGATCAATATCGACGTCCGCGACGAGGACCTGCGCGTCGACACCTATCGGTCGAGCGGCGCGGGCGGGCAGCACGTCAACAAGACCGACTCCGCCGTCCGCCTGACTCACCTCCCCACCGGCATCGTGGTCGCCTGCCAGAACGAGCGCTCGCAGCACAAGAACAAGTCGATGGCGATGAAGATCCTGAAGGCGCGGCTGTACGAGCTCGAGCGGCAGAAGCAGGACGAGAAGATGGCCGAGCTCACGAAGGGGAAGAAGGAGATCGGGTTCGGGCACCAGATCCGGTCGTACGTGCTGCATCCGTACCGGATGGTGAAGGACCACCGGACCGGGACGGAGGTGGGGAACGCGGACGCGGTGCTGGACGGGGAGCTCGACGGCTTCATCGATGCGTACCTGCGCTCGCAGGCGGGAGGGGAGAAGAGCTCGGCGGCGCCGGCCGCGAGCTGACGCGCGCGAGCCCTGAACGTCCGTCGGGGAGGAGCGATCGTGGACAGAAACCACGTTATGCGGAGCGCCCTGTGGGCCAGCGTGGTCTACAACCTCGGCGGCACCCTGCTTTTCGTCTTCCCCTCTTCCCTTGGCCGGCTCGCGGGCCTCCCCGCGCCCGTACCGCGCGTCTACACCGCGCTCTTGGCAGTCTTCGTGGCTCTCTTCGGCGGCGCGTACGCTTGGCTCGCCCGCCAACCGCGCATCGACCGGCCGCTCGTTGCCATGGCCGCGCTCGGCAAGGCCGGCGTGTTCGCCGTCATCCTCGTCTCCTGGCTCCTCGGTGAGGTGCCGGGGCGCGTGGTACTGGCGGTCAGCGGAGACGTGGTATTTGCTGCCGTCTTCGCGTGGTGGTTGCTGGGTGCGATGGCCGATCCCGCAGAAGCCGAAGCGTCTCGTGCAGCCAGACGGGGCGCTCGAGCCGCCCCGCCCACTCAGGCTTGATCGGCGGTCCCATCGTCTGCGACTGCGGGTCCGGGTCCCGTCCTGCTGCGGGCGGGCGGGGCGCGTTCGTCCAGCCTCCCCCTCCGGGCGCCTGCCTGCCGCCTCAGCGGAGGTGGTAGGCGTAGAGCCGGCGCCACAGCGTCGAGCGGCTGATCCCGAGCTCCGCGGCCGCGGCGGCCTTGCGACCCTTGTGCTTGGCGAGCACCCGCAGCATCCGCTCCCGCTCCGTGTCGGCCAGCGACAGGCTCGGTATCCCGGGCGGCGCCTGGCCGCGCAGCTCCGGGGTGAGGTCCTGGACGTCCAGGAGGGGCCCCTCGCCCACGACGAAGGCGTACTCGACCGCGCTGCGCAGCTCGCGCACGTTGCCGGGCCACGGGTAGCTGCGGATCGCATCCATGGCCGGCCGCGTCACGCCCTCGATCCGCCTGAGCCCGCCGTGGTTCATCCGCTCGACGAAGTGCCAGAAGAGCGCCTCGGTGTCTCCCCGGCGCTCGCGCAGTGGCGGCAGGAAGAGGGGGACCACCCGCATGCGGTAGCTCAGGTCCTCGCGGAAGCGACCTTCGGCGACCTCGCGGGCCAGGGCCTTGTTGGTCGCCGAGATCACTCGTACGTCCACCGTGACCGGGCGCGTGGCGCCCACGGGCATGAAGTTCTTCTCCTGCATCACGCGCAGGAGCTTCCCTTGCAGGTCGAGCGGGATCTCCGCCACCTCGTCGAGGAAGAGGGTGCCCCGGTCTGCGAGCGCGAAGAGCCCGTCCCGGTCGCGCACGGCCCCGGTGAAGGCGCCGCGCACGTGGCCGAAGAGCTCCGACTCGAGCAACGTCGGCGAGAAGGTGGCACAGTTGACCGCCTGGAACGGCGCCTTGCGGCGGGGGCTCTCGGCGTGAATGGCGCGCGCGACGAGCTCCTTGCCCGTCCCGGTCTCGCCGCCGAGGAGCACCGTGCAGCTGGCGCGCGCAACGCGCTGCAGGGTGACGAACAGCTCCGCCATCTGGGGAGCGACCGTGTAGATGCCGTGGAAGTCCCGGAGCCGTAGATCCGCGGGGCGTCTCAATACGTCGTGAGCCATGTCGCGACCGTATGAAACATCCCTGAGAGCAGAGCGCAAGCCCCTCCCTATTTGCCGCATTTGCCTCGCTCGCCGCCCGGCATTGCTCTTGCTCTGCTAGCGCGGCGGCCCGTCCTGGTCCGGGACGGGCAAATCAGCCGCTGGGTGTGCAATCGGGCACGCCTGGTGGTGACGGCGCGAGGCGTCCACGGGAGAAATCGACTCGAGGAGGGGATGCGAAGAGAAGGCACGGTCGCTGTTTTTCCCGGCAAGTTCGCAGATTCAGAATGCTCCCGTGGACGCCGTGCCGCTCTCCGTCTCGCTGAGCAAGTCCGCCGGATACCCTCGGAGGCGCCGTAGCGACGGCGGGAGAATGGAGAGGAGGGCGATGTTCTTCGACGGGCGCGAGCCTGCGGAACCGGGGCGCCTGGCCCATCTGCGTCGGCTTCTCGGCCACCTGGCCCAGGGCAGCAGGGTCGGCTGGTGGTGGCATTCTCCCGGGGAGCCCGTCGAGGCGAGGGTCCGGGCGGTGGTAGCCGCCCAGCTGGGCGTGGGTGCCGAAGAGCTGACGCCCGACGTGTCCCTCGGCGACGACCTTGCGGCCGACTCCCTCGATCTGGTCGAGCTCGGGTTCGCCTTCGAGGAGGAGCTCGGCATCAACCTGCCCGAACGGGTCCTGCAGGGCATCCGCACATACGGAGAGCTGGTCGATGCGGTCCGGCTTCGGGAAGGCGAGCGCCGCGTGGCGAAGCCCCGTGCCGAGAGCAGCCGCGAGCCTACCTTCGTCTGGATGCGCCTCGTTCCCGCGCCCGGCCATGCGGGCGGCGGTCTCCTCCGGGGTGGCTGGCTCACGCCCTACACGGCGGAGACGATCGTCGAAGATGCATTGCGCACCGGGCCCGGCTCCCGTCTCGAGATCACCGTGCCGACGAACGTCGGCGACGCCGGGCTCGCGGAGCTTCGCGAGCAGTTCGCCTGGCTCGCCGACCGCGGCGTCGGGGTGATCGTCCGTCGGGACGGTCAGCCTCGGGCGCTCTATCCCGTCAGAGC
>JBKPBB010000473.1:0-4320 GCA_046744245.1 Thermodesulfobacteriota bacterium | reverse complement strand
GTCGGCGAGGAGCGCGAAAGGCGAGCCCGCGGTGTGGCCCGCGTCGATCGGGACGTCGACGCGGACGTCGCCGGGCAGGACGAGCTCGAGCGGCCGCGCGGCGTCCCCGGCGGCGAGGCGGGCGGCGGTCGGGTCGAGGCGCGCGCCGCGCACGGTGAGCTCGAGCTTCCAGTGCGCGGGGTGGGTCATGGCGGTCCGGCGCAGCACGAGCAGCCCGCCGTCGCGAGGTCTCTCGCCGTCGCGCTGCCCTCGAAGCGGACCGTGGTCAGGCGGCCGCGCACCGGCGGCGAGACGAGGACGCGAAGCGCCTCGTTCGCCGCCAGCGCGCCGAGCGCCAGCCGCGCGGGGTCGAGCGTGCTGCTTGCAGCTCGGACGCCGAGCTCATCGGGTCCGAGCGCCTGGCCCCAGCACCTCATGCACGGCCGTCCGACGAGCGTCGCGACCAGGCGCCGATCGCCGCCGAGCAGACCGAGGACGAACGGTCTGCTCGCCTGCTCGAGGCCAAAGGGCACGCCGTGCGCGGGGGTGTCGTCGGCGACCGAGGCGAGATCGAGCAGGCTGATCGCCACGTCGGCCAGCGGCCCCTCGATCGAGGTGGGATCGCGGTGCAGGCGACAGTCGGGCGACAGCTCGGGCAGGGGGCCGACGCGCGCGGAGACGTGCAGCGTCCCGATGCCCGCCCGCCCGAGGAGGGTCACCGCCGCCACGGCAGCCGGCCCGGCGCCCGCCACCGCGACGCGCGCCGCCAGCAGCCGCTCCTGTCCTCGTCCGCCGACCTCCGGCAGCAGGATCTGGCGCCCGTAGCGCTCGATCTGCGCGTCGCTCAGCATCACTCGATGATGTTCTTCTCGATCGGCTCGACCGTGACGCCCTGGGCGCGGAACCACTCGACGGCGGCGTCGATCTCCTCCTGCCGGCCGTCGAGCTCGAGGGCGATGATCCCGATCTCCTCGCTGACGCTCGCGCTGCGCACGTTGAAGACCAGGTCGAACTTCCGGCTCATCTGGTAGATGAGCGGCTCCTTCACGAGCTTCTTGGGATAGGTCAGGTAGAACTTCCCGCGCGCGACCGCGTCGGGCTTCGCCTTCGGCAGGCGTGGCGGCGGCATCCGCTTCATGACGTCGTCCCTCCGAGCTTCCCCCAGCCGGCCCACATGTTGGTCGAGAGGTAGCGGTCGCCGAAGTCCGGGAAGAGCACCACGACCGTCCCTTCGCCGAGCGCGCGCGCCACCTCGAGCGCCGCCACCTGCGCCGCGCCGCTCGACTGCCCGAGCACGAGGCCTTCCTCGCGGCCGAGGCGGTAGACCATGTTGTAGGCGTCCTCGGTGTCGATGCCGAGCTTCCGGTCGAGCTCCTCCTCGTGATAGATGCCGGGCACGATCGAGGAGGCCATGTGCTTCAGCCCCTCGATGCCGTGGAAGGCGTCGGCGGGCTCGGCGGCGATCACCTGGACGCTCCGGTTCTGCTCCTTGAGATAGCGTCCCGTCCCCATGATCGTGCCGCCGGTGCCGATGGTGGCGACGAAGTGCGTGATGGCGCCCTCGGTCTGGCGCCAGATCTCGGGGCCCGTGGTCTCGTAGTGGGCGAGCGAGTTGGCCTCGTTGTTGTACTGGTCGGGCTTGAAGTAGCGGTCGGGGTTCTCGGCCAGGATCTTGCGGCAGAGGCGGATCGCGCCGTCGGAGCCCTCGAGCGGATCGCTGTAGACGACCTTGGCGCCGAAGGCGGCCACCGTCCGCTTGCGCTCCTTGCTCACGTTGCTGGGCATCACCAGCTCGACCGGGTAGCCGAGCGCCGCGCCCACCATGGCGAGCGCGATGCCGGTGTTGCCGGAGGTGGAGTCGAGGATGGTCTTCCCGGGCACGAGCCGCCCGCGCGCGAGCCCGTCCTCGATCATCTTGAGGGCGGGGCGGTCCTTCACCGAGCCGCCCGGGTTGAAGCCCTCGAGCTTGCCCAGGATGCGCACCCCGGGCGCCACGCCGTCGCGCACGCGGCGGATCTCCACCAGCGGCGTGTTGCCGATCAGCTGGAGCGCGGAGGGTACGGCGAGCGGCCCGGCGGACGGCGAGGTCGGCCGGGCGAGGACGGCGCGCGCGGAGAGCATGGGATGGCCGCGCTAGCGGCCTCCGGCGATCGCCGGGACGATGGACAGCTCGTCACCCGCCTTGAGCGGCGTGTCGAGGTGCGCGAGGAAGCGGATGTCCTCGCCGTTGACGAAGATGTTCACGAAGCGCCGCACCTGCCCGGACTCGTCACAGATGCGCTCCTTCAAGCCCGGGTAACGCCGCTCGAGATCGTCCACGAGCGCGGCCACCGTCGCCCCCTGCGCCTCGACCCCCCCGGCGCCCCCCGTGTACTTGCGGAGCGGCGTCGGCACCTTGACCTGTACCATGATGACGGTTCCTCCTTCCGGTTGCCAGTCAGACGGCGCTCGCCGCGCGGGCGGCGTTCAGGCGAGCGTGCAGCTCGTCGAAGTCGGCGAGCCGCGCCGGGATGCGGAACGGCTGCTCGACCGTGTCGAGCACCGCCTCGAGCGTCTTGTAGCCGTTGCCCGTGACGCTGATGACGATCGACTCGTCGCGGGGGATCCTCCCCTGTTCGATCAGCTTCTTGGTGACCGCGACCGTCGTGCCGCCCGCGGGCTCGGTGAAGATGCCCTCGGTGCGGGCGAGGAGCCGGATGCCGGCCACGATCTCCTCGTCGGTCACCGCCTCGCCCCAGCCGCCCGACTCGCGCACGGCCTTCAAGACGTAGAAGCCGTCGGCCGGGTTGCCGATCGCGATCGACTTGGCGATCGTCTGCGGCTTCACGGGGGCGATCAGATCCGAGCCCTTGTGGAGCGCGTTCACCACCGGCGCGCAGCCCGCCGCCTGCGCCGTGTAGATCTTGAAGTCGCCCTCGGCGAGGCCGAGGTCGCGCAGCTCGCGGAACGCCTTCGCCACCTTGGGCAGGATGGTCCCCCCCGCGGTCGGGACCACGATGTGCCGCGGGAGCCGCCAGCCGAGCTGCTCGGCGATCTCGAAGCCGTAGGTCTTGGCACCCTCGGTGTAGTAGGGGCGCACGTTGATGTTGACGAAGGCCCAGCCGTACTTGTCCGCCACCTCGCTGCACAGGCGGTTCACGTCGTCGTAGTTGCCGCGCACGGCGATGGCGCGCGGGCCGTAGATGGTCGAGCCGATCACCTTGCCCTGCTCCAGGTCGTCGGGGATGAAGATGTAGCAGGCGAGGCCGGCGCGCGCCGCGTGCGCCGAGACCGAGTTGGCCAGGTTGCCGGTCGAGGCGCACGACACGGTCTCGAAGCCGAACTCGATCGCCTTCGAGATCGCCACCGAGACGACCCGGTCCTTGTAGGAGAAGGTCGGGTGGTTCACCGAGTCGTCTTTCACCCAGAGGTCCTTCACGCCGAGCACGGCGGCGAGCCGGTCGGCGCGCACGAGCGGCGTCATGCCCGAGTGGAGCCCGACGCGCGGCTCGCCCTCGATCGGCAGGAGCTCGCGGTAGCGCCAGAGATTGCGCGGCCGCGCGGCGATCTTCTCGCGCGTCAGCGCGCGGCGGATGGCCGGGTAGTCGTACTGGACCTCGTACGGGCCGAAGCACGTCTCGCACACGTGCAGCGGGGCGACCGGCGTCTCGGCGCCGCACTCGCGACAGCGGAGACCCTTCACGTAGCTCATGGGGCGTGACTCCTTTCGACGGCGCGGGGGGCGCACACGGGGCAGCGCGGGCTCGGAGCGAGGGGGACGGTGCGCCAGCTCCCCGCCTGCGTGTCGATGGCGAGCAGCGCGTTCGCGTAGGCGGCGGGCTCGCCGGCGAGGAGGCGGATCGCTTCGGCCGCCTGGAGCGCGCCGGCGAGCGCGGCGACCGGCCCGAGCACGCCGGCTTCCTGGCAGGAGGGCACGTCGCCCGGCGGCGGCGCCTCCTCGAAGATGCAGCGGTAGCACGCGCTCCGCCCCGGCAGCACGGTCAAGAGCTGCGCGCGGAAGCCGAGCACGCCGGCGTGCACGAGCGGCACGCCCGCCAGGATGGCGGCGTCGTTCACCACGAACTTGGCCGCGATGGTGTCAGTGCCGTCGAGGACGACGTCGAAACGGCGGAGGAGATGGGCGTCCGGCGGGCCGAAGCGCGCATGCCAGGTCTCGACGCGCAGGGCCGGTGCGAGCGCGCCGAGCCGCTCGGCCGCGACTTCCACCTTCGCCCGGCCGACGTCCGCGCTCGCGTAGAGCGGCTGGCGGTGGAGGTTCGAGAGCTCGACCGCGTCGGGATCGATGAGCCCGAGCGTCCCGACGCCTGCGGCAGCGAGCGCCGTCGCGGCGGGCGCGCCGAG
>JBKPBB010000322.1:0-4884 GCA_046744245.1 Thermodesulfobacteriota bacterium | reverse complement strand
CGGCTCTACGCGCTGGACGTCGTCCTCGCGCTTCCTCCCGGCGCGACCAGTGCGGCCCTCCTGAAGGCCGTCGAGGGGCACACGCTCGGCCAGGCCGAGCTTATGGGCCGCTACGCGCGGCAGTAGCCGCCGGCCGGCGGGGGCTCCCCGCCGGCCGGCGACTGTGGAATAAGGGGCCGGGCGCCCGTCGCGCGCGCGGGGAAGGAGGGTCCATGCCGAACCGCCGGAAGGCTCTCGTGCTCGGGGGCGCGATGCTCGCCGGGCTCGCCTGCCTCGCCGCCGCGCTGGAGGAGCGGCTGCCCCGGGGCGTCTCCGCCGTCCTCTACGAGCTCGCCGTCCCGCCCGCCGCGGCGCCGACGCCGGACAGGGTCGCGCTCGGCGACAAGCTCTTCAACGACAAGCGCCTGTCGGTGAACGATCAGGTGTCGTGCGCCACCTGCCACGACCCCGCCCGCGGCTTCGTCGATCACAAGACGGTGCCGGACGGCGTGGCCGCGCCCGCCCAGCGCCCGCAGCGGAACAGCCCGACCGTGCTCAACGCGATGTTCAACGCGACCCAGTTCTGGGACGGGCGCGCCCCGTCGCTCGAGGAGCAGGCGAAGCTCCCCATCCTGAACCCGATCGAGATGGGCCAGAAGTCGCCCGACGACGTGGTCGCCAAGGTGCGGGCCCTGCCGGAGTACCGCGAGGCCTTCTCGCGCGTCTTCGGCCACGAGGCGACCTACGACGACATCGCCGCGGCGATCGCCGCCTTCGAGCGCACGCAGTACGCCGGCGACGCGCCCTTCGACCGCTTCGTCGCGGGCGACGAGAAGGCGATCGGCGCGGCCGCCCGGCGGGGCTGGGGTCTCTTCAACGGCAAGGGGCGGTGCAGCGACTGCCACGCTTTCTCGACGGTGAGCCCGCTCTTCTCCGATCAGAAGTTCCACAACATCGGCATCGCCGCGCACAAGACGGACTTCATCGAGCTGGCGCGCAAGGCCGCCAGCACCGTGCGGGCGGGCGATCTGAAGCAGGTCGACGAGCTCGCCATCCAGACCCACTTCTCCGAGCTGGGGCGCTTCCTCGTCACCAAGCAGGCGAACGACATCGGCGCCTTCAAGACGCCCGGGCTCCGCAACGTCGCCATCACGGCGCCCTACATGCACGACGGCTCGCTCGCCACGCTCTGGGACGTGATGGACCACTACAACAAGGGCGGTGTGCCGAACCCGAACCTCGACGGCGGCATGCAGCGGCTCGGCCTCACCGAGCCCGAGATCGACGACCTGGTGGCCTTCATGGAGTCGCTCACCAGCAGCAAGTTCGCTGCCCTCGCCAAGCAGGAGATGGCGCGTCAGCGCGCGCGCAAGAGCGTGCGCCCGGAGCGCGAGACCGCGGTCGCGATGGGCAAGCAGGGCCACCTGGGCGATCTCGCCCCGACCCCCGACCCGGCGCGGCCGGCCGCCTTCGGAGTGCTCGTACGCGGAGGGACCTCCTATGAGTAAAGGGCCGAAGAGCATCGAGACCCGGCATTACGAGGAGCGCGGCGCCTTCTTCGCAGGGCTGAGACACGTCTCGCGCCGCTCGTTCGTGAAGCTCGCCGGGCTCTCGGCCGGGCTCGCGATGGCGAAGGGGCTGGTCACGCCGCACGGCTTCCAGCTGGTCCAGGTGGCCAGCGCGGCGGAGGGCGACCGGCCGTCCTTCACCTTCGCCTACGTCTCCGACACCCACCTCTACCCGGCCAGCCTGAACGACCGCTTCGTGCGCGCGGCCTTGAAGGCGGTCGACGACGTCAACGCCCTCGACCCGCAGCCCGACTTCGTCCTCTTCGGCGGCGACCTGGCGCAGCTCGGCCGGAAGGAGGAGCTCGATCTCGGGCGGCAGATCCTGAAGACCATCAAGGCGCCCGTCCACATGATGGTGGGCGAGCACGACTGGTTCCTCGACCTGGGCGAGTACTGGCGCGAGCTCTTCGGGCCCGCGCAGCACTCCTTCGACCACAAGGGCGTGCACTTCGTCACCCTGATGAGCGTCCAGGAGAAGGACTTCTGGACGGCGCGCGGCATGACGCCGGCCGAGCGCATGCAGACGGTCGCCGGGCTCGACAACGGGGTGCAGTCGCGCTTCGAGGTGGGCGAGGAGGGGCGCGCGTGGTTGAAGCGCGATCTCGAGAAGGTGGACCACCAGACGCCGCTCGTCGTCTTCTCGCACTCGCCGCTCTACAAGTACTACCGGCCGTGGAACTTCTGGACCGAGGACGCCGAGGAGGTGCAGGCCATCCTGAAACCCTTCCAGCACGTGACCGTGATCCACGGCCACACCCATCAGCTGCTCACCAACCGCATCGACAACATCCAGTTCCACGGCATGCTCTCGACGGCGTGGCCGTGGCCGTACGCGCCCGAGGGTCTGCCCAAGCTCACGATCCAGATGAACCGCGCCGATCCCTTCGACCAGTTCGACGGCTGCGGCGACGGCGCGGTCGAGGTGCTCGAGAGCGGGCTCGTCAACAAGCTCTACAACCTCTGGGACCGCAACCCGGTCGCGGTGCGCGCCAGCTACCTCACGTCCGGCGGCGCCCAGGACGCGCCGCCGCGGACGAAGCTGCCCTCGTTCTAGGGGAGGGGACGCGATGATGTCGAAGCGGACGCTTTTCGTGCTGGCCGTGCTCCCGCTCGCCCTGGGCGGCATCGTGCTCGCGCAGTCGCGCGGCAGGGGCCTGCCCCGCCACGACGCGCCGCCGTCGCCGAGCGGCGGCGTGGTGGTCGCCCTGTGCGACGGGAAGACGACGACCGAGATCCCCGGCGTGCGGGAGGGCGACACGCCCACGCCCGAGCAGGCGCGCGCCGCCGTCACCGCGCTCATGGACGCGTGGCGGCGCACGAACCCCGCTGCGCGCTGGGACGAGGCGCCCGCACGCCTCGCCGACGCGGCCGAGCCGAAGGGGAGCGCGCCGCCCGCCGCGGCGCCACCCGCGGCCGACATCCAGGGGGGGCAGACCTACGGCGCCTTCTCGGCGCGCGACGAGCGCATCTGGCAGGCGGAGACGGAGAAGTTCGTGCAGGAGGGCCGCCGCGTCTTCCACGACGCGAAGGCGTTCGGCGGTACGATCGGCGTCTCCTGCGACATGTGCCACCCCGACGGCGCCAACACGCACCCGGAGACGTATCCCAAGTTCCAGGTGCAGCTCGGGCGGGTCGCCCTCCTGCGCGACATGATCAACTGGTGCATCCAGAACCCGACGCGCGGCAAGCCGCTCGCCGACGACGACCCGCGGCTCAAAGCGATGGAGGCCTACATCATCGCGCAACGCAAGGGGGTCGCGCTCGAGTTCGGGAAGCACTGAGCGGCGGAGGGCCGGTGCAGGCACGCCAAGAGCAGGCCGAGCTGGCGCTGCGGGCGGTGCGGATCGCGGCGCTCATCGTGTTCGTGTCGGTCGCCGTGTTCTCGCCCATCGACGTGCACTACTCGCCCGCGGGTCCCCGCCCCGTCCTTTTCGTCTACGGGGCGCACGCCACCCTCGGGCTCGCCATCCTGCTCCTCAGCCTGACGCGGTGGGGCGCCCGCCACGCCGACGGCCTCTCCGTCGCGCTCGCCTTCGGCGCGGCCGCGAACACCCACCTCTACGTGTACCTCTGGCCCCGCAATCCCGTGCTGGTCGCGACCGCGCTCATCTGCCTCCTGATGGGCTGCGCGGTCGTCTTCTCCTGGAGTGCCCGGCGCATGATCCTGCTCGGCGCCTTCACCTGCATCGGCTTCACGCTGGTGAGCACCCGGGCGAGCGCCGAGGAGCTCGGCGGGGCGCCGGTCGTGTCCGCGGTCGGGGCCCTCGCGGTGGGCGCCGTCATCGCGGTCGCCGGCGCCAGCATCCTCGGGCGCACGCGCGCCAGATTGGCCGCGGGGCAGGCGGAGCTGGCGGCGTTCTCGGCGCGCCTCATGGCGGCGCAGGAGGAGGAGCGACGGCGGCTGGCGCGCGAGCTGCACGACGAGCTCGGCCAGTCCCTGACCGCGGTCAACGCCTACCTCTGGCTGATCGAGAAGGGATTGCCCGAGCCGCAGACGGCGCTGCGCGCACGCGCCGCCGAGGCGCGCCGCCTGGTCTCGAAGACGCTCGCCGAGATGCGCGAGCTGTCGCACCTCCTGCGCCCCTCGACCCTCGACGACCTCGGGCTCGTGCCCTCGCTCGACAGCCACCTCCAGGCGTTCGCCGATCGGCATCAGATCGCGACCAGCTTCACGGCCGAGGGCCTGCCGGAGCGCCTGCCGGCCGAGATCGAGACCGCGCTCTACCGCATCACGCAGGAGGCGCTCACCAACGTTGCCAAGCACGCCGGCGCGCATCGGGTGCGCGTGACGCTCGTGCGCGAGGGCGGCGAGCTGCGGCTCGAGATCGCCGACGATGGGCACGGGCTGCCCGCCCGCCCGAGCGGCACCAGGCCCGGCACCGGCCTGGTCGGCATCCGCGAGCGCGTGCACGCGCTCGGCGGGACGGTGATGGTGAGCTCGGAGAGCGGAGTGCGGATCGACGTGCGCGTACCCCTTCCGTAAGTGTCGCCCGGTGGACAGGGCCAACGGCGTGCCGCGGCCGGCAAAGCCGGCGCGGCAAATCTTGAGGACGGATCTCGGGTAGTCGGCGTGCGCCGCGGACACGTCGCTTCAGTGACGCGCTCGGCCTCCGGAACGTCTGCCGCGCCGGCTTCGCCGGCCGCGGCACGCCGTCCGCCCTGGCCACCGGGCGGAACTCTCGCTCTCCCGTAAATCCCGAGCCGAGACGGAGTCTCGGCTCGGGATTTACGGGAGGGGCACCCGCACATCGATCCGCACGCCGCTCTCCGAGCTGACCGTCACCGTCCCGCCGAGCGCGTGCACGCGCTCGCGGATGCCGACCAGGCCCGTGCCGGG
>JBKPBB010000209.1:0-3386 GCA_046744245.1 Thermodesulfobacteriota bacterium | reverse complement strand
GTTCTGGCCGGGCGCGTAGTCCGCCTTGTCGGTGGCCACCGTGGCGGCGCTGGCGGGCAGGGCGAGAGCGGCCAGGAAACCCACGATCAGGGCGATGAGGCGTGCGAATGACCTGGGCTTAGCCTGAGGCGTCGGTCTCATCTGAAGAACCCCCCTCGGATAGCTGATCAACGCGCTAGCTGACTACCTAGTAGACCGCGGCGGGACTACACCTGAACACGCCGCTCCCGTCAAGGAAATTCATCTTGCGACCTGCCAGGGCCTGTGCTCCCGGCACCGGGCTGATGAGCCCGGGGCAATCGCCGTCAAATCACGGCCTTGAGGACATACTCATCATTGCATGGGCGGCGCCGAGGATGCCCGCCGCGCCCTGCCGCGCCGGCCGGCGCGGCAGGGCCACCACGACGCTGGGCGGACGTCGTCCGCAGGAGGACGGTGGCCCTGGGATCGAATGCCGGGAGAGCCGCCGTCGAGGGAATCGACCACCTCGGCGTCTCGGCGCGATCCGGAGCCGCACCGGCGGCGACGCCGGACGCCCCGAGACGCGATCATCCGCGCTCGGGGCTGCCGGCTCCGAGCCCTACAGGCTCGCGACCGCCCCGGCGAGCAGCGCCCGCGCGATCACCATGCGCTGCACCTCGCTCGTGCCCTCGCCGATCTCGCCCAGCTTCGCGTCGCGCATGTAGCGTTCGACCGGATAGTCGCGCATGTAGCCGTAGCCGCCGAAGATCTGCACGGCCTTGGTCGTCGCCCACATCGCCGCCTCCGAGGCCATGAGCTTCGCCATCGAGGCCTCGGCGCGGCAGGGGCGGCCGGCGTCCTTGAGATACGCGGCACGGTAGGTGAGCAGGCGCGCCGCCTCGAGGCGCGTCGCCATGTCGGCCAGCATGAACTGGATCGCCTGCAGCTCGGCGATCGGGCGGCCGAAGGCCGTGCGCTCCTGCGCGTAGGCGAGCGCGTCCTCGAGCGCGGCGCGGCCGATGCCGAGGCACCAGGCGGCGATGCCGGCGCGGCCGCCGTCGAGCAAGCGGAGCGCCTGCTTGAAGCCCTGGTTCTCCTCGCCGATGAGATTCTCCGCCGGCACGCGCACGTTCTCGAGGATGACCTCCGCCGTGTCGCTCGAGCGCAGCCCGAGCTTCTCGATCTTGCGCCCGTTCCCGAGCCCGGGCGTGCCCTTCTCCACCACGAAGGCCGAGACGCCGCGCTGCCCCTGCTCGGGCGCGGTCGAGGCCATCACCACGTAGACGTGTCCGACCGTCCCCTGCGTGATGAACATCTTGGTGCCGTTCAGCACCCACGCGTCGCCGTCGCGCACGGCGCGCGTGCGCAGCGCCGCCGCGTCGCTGCCGGAGCCGGGCTCGGTGAGGCACCAGGCGCCCAGCCACTCCCCGCGCGCCATGCGCGGCAGGTAGCGGCGGCGGAGCGTGTCGCTCCCGAACACGTTGATGTGGCCCGAGGCGAGGCCGGTGTGGGCGGCGACCGTCAGGCCGAGCGAGGCGTCGTAGCGCGCGAGCCCCTCGACGACGAGCAGGTTGGCGAGCGTGTCGGCGCCGCCGCCGCCCACCTCCTCGGGCAGCGCGACCCCCAGGAAGCCGAGCGCGCCGAGGCGCCTCACGGTCTCGTGCGGGAAGCGCTCCTCGCGGTCCCACGCGGCGGCGTGCGGCTTCACCTCGCGCTCGCCGAAGTCGCGGATCGTCTCCTGGATGTGGCGGTGCTCGTTGGAGAGCGTGAAGTCCATCACGCTGCTCGCGGCCGGATGTTGGCCCGGATCCAGTCGACGATCTCCTGTGTGGAGGCGCCGGGCGTGAAGACCTTGGCGACGCCGGCCCGGGCGAGGGCCGGCATGTCCTCGTCGGGGATGATGCCCCCGCCGAAGACCAGCTTGTCGCCGCCGCCGCGCTGGCGAAGCTCCTCGACCACGGCGGGGAAGAGCGTCAGGTGCGCGCCGGAGAGGATCGAGAGCCCGACCGCGTCGACGTCCTCCTGGATCGCGGCCTCGGCCACCATCTCGGGCGTCTGGTGCAGCCCCGTGTAGATCACCTCGAAGCCCGCGTCGCGCAGCGCCCGGGCGATGATCTTGGCGCCGCGGTCGTGCCCGTCGAGGCCGGGCTTCGCGACCAGGATGCGGAGCGGGCGGTCTACAACCATGCGGGATCCCGGTACTGGCCGAAGACCTCGCGGTAGACGTCGGAGATCTCGCCCACCGTGCACATCGCCTTCACGGCGGCCACCAGCGGCGGCATCAGGTTCTCGCCCGACTCGGCGGCGGCGCGCACGCGCTGCAGGGCCGCCCGCGCCGCGGCCCCGTCCCGCTCGCGCCGCACGCGCCGCACGCGGTCGGCCTGCCGCTGCTCCACTTCGAGGGGCACGCGCAGGAGGTCGGGCGGGCGCTCCTCGGGCACCTGGTAGCGGTTCACGCCCACCACGGTCTTCTCGCCCCGGTCGACCTGCTGCTGGTAGGCGTAGGCCGCGTCGGCGATCTCGCGCTGGGGATAGCCGGCCTCGATCGCCTTCACCATGCCGCCGAAGCCGTCGATCCGGCTGATGTACTGCCGGGCTTCGTGCTCCATGCGGTCGGTGAGCGCCTCGATCGCCCAGCTCCCGCCGAGGGGATCGACGACGTTCGCGATCCCGCTCTCCTCGGCCAGGATCTGCTGCGTGCGCAGCGCCACCATGACCGCCGGCTCGGAGGGCAGGGCGAGCGTCTCGTCGAGCGAGTTCGTGTGCAGCGACTGCACGCCGCCCAGGATGCCGGCCAGCGCCTGCACCGTGACGCGCACGATGTTGTTGAGCGGCTGCTGCGCCGTGAGCGACGCGCCCGCCGTCTGCGCGTGGGTGCGGAGGCGCAGCGAGCGCGGGTCCCGGGCGCCGAAGCGCTCGCGCATGAGGGTCGCCCACAGGCGGCGTGCGGCGCGCAGCTTCGCGACCTCCTCCAGGAAGTCGTTGTGCAGGTTGAAGAAGAAGGAGAGGCGCGGCGCGAAGTCGTCGACCGCAAGCCCGCGCTTCACCCCCGCCTCGACGTAGGCGATGCCGTCGGCGAGCGTGAAGGCCAGCTCCTGCACGGCCGTGGATCCGGCCTCGCGGATGTGGTAGCCGCTGATCGAGACCGGGTGCCAGCGCGGCACCTCGCGCGCGCAGAACTCGATCATGTCCACCACGATGCGCAGCGACGGCTCGGGCGGGCAGATCCACTCCTTCTGCGCGATGAACTCCTTCAGCATGTCGTTCTGGATCGTGCCGCCGACCTGCGTCCAGGGGACGCCCTGCTCCTCGGCCACCGCCAGGTACATGGCGAGCAGCGCGCTCGCGGAGCAGTTGACGGTCATCGAGGTCGTCACGCGGTCGAGGCGGACGCCCTGGAAGAGCGCGCGCATGTCGACCAGGCT
>JBKPBB010000423.1:0-5155 GCA_046744245.1 Thermodesulfobacteriota bacterium | reverse complement strand
GGCACGTTCCAGTTGGCGAGGTCGCCCTTCTCCGAGACCTGGAAGGCGCCGAGCACGACCGTCGTGACGCGCCCGCCGCGCGCCATCCCGTGCGCGTAGAGGCTGTCGAAGAACGACGCGCCGGGCCGCAAGCTCACGAGCTGCCCGCTCGCGTTGTAGAGGTCCACGTCCTCGTCGCGCTCTTCGGCGAGCGGCCCGAAGCCGAGCATGCCGTTCTCGGAGTGGAGCACGATGTCGCGCGCGGCGGCGATGTGGTTCGAGACCAGCGTCGGCAGCCCGAGGCCCAGGTTCACGTACTCGCCGTCGCGGAGGAGGAGCGCCGCGCGGCACGCCATCAAATCCGGCGGCAAGCCCCCCAGGTCCGGGCGCGGCGCCACGTGCACCGCCCGGCCGTAGCGGCGCGAGAGGGCGCGGATCTCCTCCACGTCGAGCGGGTGCTCGGTCCTGACCACGCGGTCCACGTAGATGCCGGGGGTCACCACGCACTCGGGATCGATCTCGCCCGCCGCGACCACCTCGTCGACCTCGGCAAGCGTCACACGGCCCCCGGTCGCGAACACGGGGTGGAGGTTGCGCGCGCCGCGGCGGTAGACGAGGTTCCCGTGCCGGTCGGCACGGTGCGCGCGCACGAAGGCGAAGTCGGCGGTGAGCGCGGTCTCGAGGACGTACTCGCGCCCCCCGAACGTCCGCCGCTCCTTGCCCTCGGCGACCAGCGTGCCGACACCGGTGGGCGTGTAGAACGCGGGGATGCCGGCGCCGCCCGCCCGCACGCGCTCGGCGAGCGTCCCCTGCGGCAGCAGCTCGAGCTCGATCCTGCCCGCCTTGATCTGCTCCTCGATCGGCGTCGGCCGGGTCGGGTAGGCGGCGAAGGAAGCGATGACTTTTCGGATCAGCCCTGCCTCCGCGAGGAGCTGCGCCGAGAGCGGCCCCACGCCGGGCGTGTTGAAGATGACGATCAGGTCGCGCGCGCCGTGGTCGCGCAGCGCGAGGAGCAGGCTGTTGGGCCAGCCCTGCACGACGCCGAAGCCGCCGAAGAGGAGGGAGGCCCCATCGGGAACGTCGGCCACCGCGGCGGCCGCGCTCTCGGCGACCTTGTCCATGGCGAGCGGCTTCTAACCCAGCGGCCGCAGGCGCGGCAACGGCCGCGCGTGGTTGACCCGCGCGGCGGCGCTCGGCTAGGCACCCTGCCACCATGGACCTCGCGGCCGCCGTCGCCGAGCTCAAGCGCTCGACGGACACCTTCGGCCCCTTCATCCGCGCGCAGGCCGAGCGCATCCCGGACCGGGTCGCGCTCAAGTTCGAGGACGAGACCGTCACCTACGGCGCCTACGACCGGGCCGTGAACCGGATCGCGGCGCGCCTCCGCCGCGAGGGCGCCGCCGTCGGCACGCCGGTCGCGATCCTCGCCCCGAACAGCCCGCTCTTCCTGGTCGCGCTCGGCGCGGTCGCGAAGCTCGGCGCCATCGGCGCGCTCATCAACACGCACGTCACGGGCGCGGGGCTGACGCACGTGCTCCGCGCGTCGGGTGCCGCGATCGGCGTCTCAGACGCGGCCGCCCTCCCCGCCCTCGACCTGGTCGCCGGGAGCCATCCCGTCCGCTTCCTCGCCGACGCGCCGCCGGCCACGGCGCTCCCCCGTGATGTGCGCCCGCTCGAGGGCTGGCGCGACGGCCCCGAGGCGCCCGAGCCCGACGTCCCCGACGTCCGGGGCGGCGACGTGTTCCTCTACATATATACGTCGGGGACGACCGGGTACCCGAAGCCGGCCATCGTACGCCACCTCCGCTTCACCATGGGCGGGATCACGCTGGCCGGGCTCCTGGGCGTCGAGGCGGACGAGACCATCTACGCGCCGCTGCCGCTCTACCACGGCGAGAGCCTGTTCGTCGGCTTCGCGCCCGCTTTCCGCGCGGGCGGCGCCTTCGCCTCGCGCCGCCGCTTCAGCGCGAGCGCCTTCCTCGACGACGTCCGGCGCCACCAGGCGGTCGCCTTCGTGTACGTGGGCGAGCTCTGCCGCTATCTCCTCCGCCTCCCGCCCACGCCGCGCGACCGCGACCACCGCCTGCGCGTCGCCGCCGGCGCCGGCCTCCGCCCCGACATCTGGACCGCGTTCCAGGCGCGCTTCGGCATCGCACGCATCATCGAGATGTACGGCGCGACCGAGGGCAACGTGGCCCTGCACAACGCCGACGGGCGCGTCGGCTCGGTCGGCAAGCCCCACCCGATGCTCGAGGACACCGTCCGGCTCGCGCGCTTCGACCTCGCGCGCGGCGAGCTCGTGCGCGGCCCCGACGGCTTCTGCATCCCCTGCGCGCCGAGCGAGCCGGGCGAGCTCCTCGGACGCGTCGGCGGCGCCATGGAGTACGACGGCTACACCGACCGCGCGGCGAGCGAGCGGAAGCTCGTGCACGACGCCTTCGCGCGCGGCGATGCCTGGTTCCGCACCGGGGACCTGCTGCGTCAGGACGCCGACGGCTACTACTACTTCGTCGATCGCATCGGCGACACCTTCCGCTGGAAGGGCGAGAACGTCGCCACGCAGGAGGTCGCCGACGTCCTCTGCGGAGCGCCCGGGGTCACGGAGGCGAACGTGTACGGCGTGGAGGTGCCGGGCGAGGACGGCCGCGCGGGCATGGCGGCCCTCGTGCTCGCCGCGGGCGCACGCTTCGACGGCGCGGCGCTGCACGCGCGCGCCGAGCGGCACCTGCCGGCCTACGCTCGCCCCGCCTTCGTCCGCCTGGTGTCCGAGATGGACGTGACCGGCACGCTGAAGCAGCGGAAGCTCGCCCTCGCCGCCGAGGGCTACGACCCGGCGCGCGTCACCGACCCGCTCTTCGTGCGCGACGACGCCGCGCGCGCCTACGTGCCGCTCACGCCCGCGGTGCTGGCGGAGTTGCGGGACGGTCGCCGCCGGCTCTGACCAGACGCGCCGCCTCCGCGCGCAGCGCGGCCTTGTCCACCTTGCCGCTCGCCTTCTCGGGCAGCTCGTCCTCGCGCCGGAGCCAGAGGTGGCGCGGGACCTTGTAGCTCGAGAGCCGGGCGCGGCAGTGGGCGAGAAGCTCTTCCGCGGCGACGGCCGACTTCGCGACCACGAAGGCGGCGACGTTCTCGCCGCGCGCCGGATCGGGAACGCCGACCACGTGCGCCGCGCCGACCGCCGGATGCGCGAGCAGCGCCGCCTCGACCTCGGCCGCCGCGACGTTGACGCCCGCGGTCTTGATCACGTCCTTCAGGCGTCCGCGGAAGTGGAGCGCCCCGCGCTCGTCGAGCTGCCCGAGGTCGCCGGTGTGGAAGAAGCCCTCGGCGTCGAAGCACTCCGCCGGTGAGTGGCGGTAGTAGTGCGCGAAGAGCGTCGGCCCGCGCACGTAGATCTCCCCCTCGCGCCCCGCGGGCAGCGTCCGGCCCGTCTCCGGGTCGACGATGCGGATCTCCTTCCCGCCCACGGGCGGCCCGTGGCTCGCCGCGCGCAGCGCGAGCGGCGCATCCCAGGGCCAGGCGGTGCACAGCGGCAGGGTCTCCGTCATGCCGTAGGTGCCGACGGCGTGGTGGTCGGGCGGGTAGAGCGCCGCCGCCCACTTGGCGTTCGCGCCGACCCCCTTGCGGAGTACCAGGCGCGCCGCCCGAAAGCGCGGGTGCCCGATCAGCGCCTCGGCCTGGTGCGGCCAGGCGAAGAAGACCGTGCAGCGCTCCGCCTCGAGGAGGCGGAGCGTCTCGCCCGGCTCGAACACCTCCTGCATGACGACGGCCCCGCCGCGCGCGAGCGTCGCCAGCACGACCGCCACGAGCCCGCCGGCGAAGAAGAACGGCAGGTAGCCCCAGGTGCGGTCCTCCGGGGCGAGGCCGAGGACGGCGGCGATGTCCTCCGCCGCCCGGCAGAGCGCCCGGTGCACGTGGACCACGCCCTTCGGCTCCGCCGTCGTCCCCGAGGTGAAGAAGACGGTCGCCGGGTCGTCGGGCGAGACGGTCGGCGCGCGCCGCGAGCCCGGCGCGCCGAGCGGGGCGAGATCGACGGCGCCGCCCTCCGCCGGCGGCGCGAGCCACACCACCTCGCCGAGCGCCGGCAGCCGCGGCAAGCTCTCCTCGAGCCCGGCCACGTAGTCGTGGCGGAGAAAGCGCCGCACCGCGACCAGCACGCGCACCTCGGCGTGCGCGAGGCAGTACTCCATCTCGCGCGGGCGGCTGAGCGTGCTGAGCGGCACGAGCAGGCCGCCCGCGCGCCACACGCCGAAGGCGGTCGCGATCCACTCCGGCCAGTTCGGCATGAGGAGGCCGACGCGCGTCCCCGCCTCCACCCCGCGCGCCGCGAGGGCGCGGGCGATGGCCGTCGACTCGGCCGCCAGCTCCGCGTAGGTCACGCGCCGGCGCGGCGAGACGAGCGCCTCGCGCCCGCCGAAGCGCGCGGCGAGGCCGTCGAGGAAGACGGGGAGCGTCACCGGCTCATGCGGTCGCGCCCCCGTCGACCGGGAGGGCCACGCCGGTCACGAACGACGCGTCGTCCGAGACCAGGAAGAGCGCCGCCGCGGCGATCTCCTCGGCGCGCGCCAGGCGCCCCATCGGCGAGCGCGCGGCGAGCGCCGCCATCCCCACCTCCGGCGCGGGCGCGCTCGCGACGAAGCCGCGCAGCATCGCCGTGTCGGTGCCGCCGGGACAGAGGCAGTTGACGCGGATGCCCTCGGGCGCGAGCTCGCGGGCGAGCGAGCGCGTGAGCAGGATGACGCCCGCCTTGGCGGCGCAGTACGCCTCGTTCATCGCCTGGCCCTGGAGCCCGGACTGCGAGGCCAGGTTGAGGATCGCTCCGCCGCCGCTCTGGCGGAGCGCGGGCAGCGCGTGGCGGCAGCCCAGGTAGACGGCGCGCAGGTTGACCGCGAGGAGCCGGTCCCATTCCGCCGGCTCGAGGCGCTCGAAGGGCACGAAGCGCCCCGCCCCGGCGTTGTTGACCAGGATGTCGAGCCGCCCGAAGCGCTCGACCGCCGCCGCGATCATGGCCGTGCTATCCGCCTCGCGGGTCACGTCGGTCGCGACGAACTCCGCCCGCCCGCAGCTCGCGCGGATCGCGGCCGCGGCCGCCGCACCCGCCTCGGCGGCGATGTCGGCGAGCAGCACCGCGGCGCCCTCCGCCGCGAAGCGTTCGGCGGTGGCGCGGCCGATGCCGTGC
>JBKPBB010000294.1:0-2004 GCA_046744245.1 Thermodesulfobacteriota bacterium | reverse complement strand
TCCCCAGACACTGCCGCTGCCCCACACCGTCGCCGTTTGGCTCCACGTCTCACCAACTCCCAAACTAACGATCACCGGGGTACCCGCGCCGGGGTTCCTGTCACTTCGTACCCTCCGACGCGCGACCGCTCAATAACCCCTTTCCGGTACGGGGCGGCCGGAAACGCCAAGGGGGGGCGGGGGCCAGGTCCGCGTAGGGGACGCCGGCCCCCGCCGGCCGCAAGGCAGCGACGCTGCCGGGCGGATCCGCGGACGATCCCGCAGGCTCATCTCGCGAGCAGCCCCAGACCCGTCCCCCAGAGGGCGACATAGGCGACCGTCGTCACCGCCAGCACGGCCCCCGCCAGCACGTCCCCTCGGCCGGCCCGCGCCCGCAGGTACGTCGTGCGCGGGCGCCCCGAGTTGAAGCCGCGGAGCTCGAGCGCCATCGCCATGCGGTCTGCGCGGCGGAGCGCGCCGATCAGGACGGGGACGAGGATGGGGACGAAGCGGCGGAGCCGGGCCACGATCCCGCCGCGGCCGAGCTCGAGCCCGCGGCAGCGCTGCGCCTGCACGACGGCGAGCGCGGCGTCGAAGAAGACCGGCACGAGGCGGAAGGCGAGCGTCAGCGTGAAGCCGACGATGTACGGCAGGCCGAGGCGACCGAGCGCGTAGGCCACCTCCTCGACGCGCGTGGTGGTGAGGAAGAGGATGCCCGCGGCGAGGAAGGTGTCGAGACGGATCGCGGTCGAGAGCCCGTAGAGGAAGCCGGCCCAGGTCGCCCCGAAGCGGCCGCCGTAGAAGAGCGTCCACACCACGAGCGAGAAGACGAACACCAGGACGAACATCACGCGCAGCCGCCGGACGTTGGGGAGCCCGCCCGCCGGCACGAGCAGCGCTGCGATGGCCGCCGCGAGCGGGGCCAGCGCGAGCGGGCGATCGACGACGAAGGCGGCCACGATGAACGCGACCAAGCCGGCCACCTTGGTGACCGGGTGCAGGCGGTGGAGCCGGCTCGCCGCCGGCACGTAGAGCGTCAGGGGCACGGCGCCAGCCTCCGGGGCATCCACGACACCAGCTCCGCGACCGAGAGCGGCGTGCAGCCGAGGAGCCGCCCGAGCCGGGTCACGTCGGGGGGGCGAAACGCGGCCGCGGCGAGCAGCTCGTCGTCCGCGAAGAACTGCCGCGGCACACCGTCGTAGCGCAGCCGCCCGTCCGCGAGCAGCACGACGCGCTCGGCGTACTCGGCGATCACCCAGGGCGTGTGCGTGATGATGACGATCGTCTGCCCGCGGGCGTGGAGCGCGCGCAGGAGCGCCATCATCTTCTGCTGCTCGGCGAAGTCGAGGCCCGTGGTCGGCTCGTCGAGGACGAGGAGGTCGGGGCGGAGAGCCAGGACGGCGGCCACCGCGAGGCGCTGCCGCACGCCCTTGTCGAGCAGGAACGGGTCGGCGTCGCGCTCGCCCAGGCCGACGGCGGCGAGCGCCTCCGCGACGCGCGCCTCGACCTCGGCGGCCGCGAGCCCCAGGTTCTGCGGTCCGAAGGCGACCTCCTCCTCGACCGTGGCCGCGAAGAGCTGGTGATCGGGGTCCTGGAAGACGTAGCCTACGCGCTGCGCGAGCGCCTCGAGCGCGAGGCCGCGCAGGTCGCGGCCCTCGAGCCGCACGGTGCCCTCGGTGGGCTCGAGGAGGCCGTTCAGGTGCTTGGCGAGCGTCGTCTTGCCGGAGCCGTTGCGGCCGACGAGCGCCACGAACTCGCCCGGCCGGATGGCGAGGCTCACCTCGGCGAGCGCCTCGTGCCCGGTCGGGTAACGATGGCGGAGGCCGCGCACGTCGATCAGCGGGACGCCCACTGGCCGCGGCGGCGGGAGGAAGCGCGGCGGCTTCGGCATGGCCCCCGCCGCGCGCAGCCGCTCCGCCGCCGTCGCGACGTCGAGCGGCGGGTCGGGGAGGCCGAGCGCGGCGAACACCCGGCAGGTGTCGGGTGGGCGGATGCCGGCCGCGGTGCAGGCGGCCAGGTCGGCGA
>JBKPBB010000171.1:0-2806 GCA_046744245.1 Thermodesulfobacteriota bacterium | reverse complement strand
GATGGGAAGCACGCGGGGAGCGTGGTCGTGGTGCTGCTCGTCGACGTCGTGGTCGTGGTGGTGGCCGGCACGGTGGTGGTGGTCGGCGCCGCCGTGGTGGTGGTCGTCGTGGTCGGCACCGTCGTGGTCGTCGTCGTGGTCGCCGCCGTCGTCGTGGTGGTAGTCCCGGCCACCGTCGTGGTCGTCGTGGTGCTCGGCCGAGTGGTCGTCGTGGTGCTGGTCGAGGTCGTCGTCGTGCTGGTCGGGCCAGCCGCGGCGAGCAGGTTCCGGGCATCGAAGCTGCCGAGCCCCGTCACCAGGTCGTAGCCGACACCCGCGCTGTAGTCGCCGTTCGAGCCCGACGTGACGTCGTGGAGGGCGGCGGTCCCGCACAGGCCGTAGAGCAGCGCTCCCGGGTTGCCGAGCGGCCCGCCGCGCTGCTGGGCGAGTTCGGCGGCCAGGCCGGCCCATTGCGGGGCCGCGTCCGAGGTGCCGCCGACGATCCACCACGAACCGTTCTCGACCACGTAGTTGCCCGGCGAGGTATCGGCCTCGAGCGCCACGTCGGGGACGAGCCGCCGCGTGCCGGCGGGCACGCCGCAGCCGCTCTGGAACGCCGGGCGCGCGAACACCTGGCTCACGCCGCCGCCCGAGCCGCTCCACGCGGTCTCCGAGCCGTAGCCGCCGCACGCGGGGCTCGAGGGGGTCAGGCCGCTCTTGCACGCCGGCCGCGTGCCGCCGACGCCGATCACGTGCGGCGAGTTCGCGGGGTTGTCGACTCCGAGGATGCCGCTGCAGTCGCGGCTGCCGTTGTCCCCGGAGGCGGCGAACCACGACTGTCCGATCGCGTTCGCGTTGGCGAAGATGTTGTCGTCGGTCAGCTGCGAGGCCGTCGACACCCCGACCTCGCACGCGCCCCAACTGGTGGAGACGAGGTGGCCGGGATTGTCGGTCACGATCCGGTTGTACATGGTCGTGAAGTCGGCCATCGAGGTCGAGGCCGACATGTAGTTGAGGATGCGGGCGGCGGGCGCCGTCCCGTGCGCGTACTCGACGTCGAGCGCGATCTCGATCGAATCCTGGGCGCTGAACTTGCAGCCCGAGGACGTCGACGGTCCCGTGCACACCTGTGCGCTGCCCGCCGGCAGCTGGGGGAGACCCCACTGGCCGTTGAAGGCCGTGTTGTCGGTGTCGCGCCACGCGTAGGCGCCGGCGATGACGATGGTCTCCCCGGCGCCCGACGCGGCGACCGTGTTGTCATAGAACGCGAAGACGTCGTTCGGGCTCAGGTGACAGCAGTTCGACCCGAGCGCCGCCCGTGGCGCGGCGGCCGGCACGACCGACCCGACGTGCGGATGGCGCTCGCTCAGGTCGTCGAGCCCGATCACCCCCACCACGTAGCTCGCCATGCCGGCGGGAAGCGAGGGCTCGTCGAGCGCCGCGTAGTGCCGCTTGCCGGCCCGCTCGACGCTGTGGATCTCGACGCCGAAGGCGCGCTCGAGGGCCGCGACGCTGCCGGCGGCGCCGACCAGGAGGCGGTTCGGAAAGCGCTCCGTGACCCTGAGGCCCGCGCCGCGGAGATGGTCGACCACGGCCTCTTCCTGCGCAGGGGTCGGCGCGTAGAGGGCATCGAACTCCGCCTGGCTCAGGAACTGGCGGTAGCGGGGCGAGGACGGGTCCTGGACGTCGGCCAGGAAGGCCTCGAGCCCCTCGCGGTCGCGGACATCGAGGCTCACCACCACGCGATGCCGCTCGCTGCCGGGGGCGCGGCCGAGATCGACCACGTCCTTCAGATGGGGCGAGAGCGAGTGGAACTCGCCAGGCGCCGCGTTTGCCGGGGCGGCTGCGAGGCCGACCGTCAGCGCGAGCAGCGCGAGTGAGCGAGCAATCGTCAGGAGCCGCATCGAACCTCCAGGTTGCGAAGACGGGGGCCGATCCCGGCCGATCCTCGAGCACCCCGTCCAAAAAATGCCGACCACCACATGGCCCCGCCGAGGCAAACGTTGTCCTCGGCACGGCGGACCCGCGGAGAGAGCAAGGATCGTGCTCGGGCTGCGCCGTGGCTCCCGGCGGGGTCCAGGCAGGGATCTGGGGAGGCGGGGACGCACGGGTGTGCCGTCCGCGCCCGCATGTGTCCCCGGCGACCCAGCGGGCACGGAACCGACGCCCTCGGGCGATCACGGAGCGCGGACGTCCGGCATCGACGCCGGCGACCCTGGCCCCGCCGCGGCCGCCCTGCGCGCCTCAGCCGCCGAGCGCCGTCTTCACCTTGCGCAGGGTCTCGAGGTCCTTGTTGAGCCCGTCGACGTGCTGCTGCATCTCGACGATGCTCGAGCCGAGCTGGCCGACCGAGCCGAGCGCGCCGCCCTGCTCGGCCGCCTTCTTCATGACGTCGCCGAGCTGAGCCTGGGCGCTCGGCTGCCCGAGCGAGCCGCACAGGTACCCGGCGCCGAAGATGCCGGCCAGCGCGAGGATGCGAAGCCCGCGGCCGATCCGTCCCTGGAGCATCCCGTCCTCCTTGCGCGTCTCACACGCGCTTGCGCTTCTTCGCGATGTAGTCGACCAGCAGGTACTCGCCCAGGCGGTCCGGGCGGGTGTAGAGCGCGCGCCCCTTGTTGATGCGCGTCATGCGCTCGACGAAGGCGCGCAGACTCGGGCTGTCGTCGAGCATGAAGGTGTTGATGACGATGCCGCGGCGGGTGACGCGCTCGACCTCCTTCAGCGTCTCCTGCGCGGCGCGCATGGAGATGCCGCCGAACGACAGCGGCCACTCGCAGTAGAGCCGCCCGCGCAGGAAGTACGCCGTCGGCTGGCCGTCGGTGATGAT
>JBKPBB010000291.1:0-3566 GCA_046744245.1 Thermodesulfobacteriota bacterium | reverse complement strand
CCTGGGCATCGACCGGATCGTCGCGTTCCACCTGAACGACGCGAAGTGCACGCTCGGCGGGCGGGTCGATCGCCACGAGCACATCGGCCGGGGCGGCCTCGGCGTCGGTGCCTTCCGCCGGCTGCTGCGCGACCGGCGCTTCCGCGGTCTGCCGATGTGTATCGAGACGCCGAAGGGCGCCGACCTGGCCGACGACCGGCGGAACCTGGCCGTGCTGAGATCGCTCGCATGAGGCGGGCGGCGCTCGGCCTCCTCGCCCTCGTGGCCGCGTGCGCCCGGCACACGCCCCCGCCGCCCCGCCCGGCCCCGCCCGAGCCGCCGCGGTCCGGGGTGACGGTGACGCTCCGCTGGACCGCCCCGGTCGATCTCGACCTCTACGTCACGGATCCCTCGCTCGAGACCGTCTATTTCGCGAACCCGCGCACGGCGAGCGGCGGCGTCCTCGAGCGCGACGCCCGCTGCGCCGGCCGGGAGCCCGGCGAGCAGGCCGAGCGCGCCCGGTGGACGAACCCGCCTCCGGGGCGGTACCGTGTAGGCGTGGACTTCCTCGAGACGTGCGGCGGCGCTGCCGAGGAGGTGCCGTACTCGCTGCTCGTCGAGGTGAACGGCGTCCGCCAGGAGCTGACCGGACGTGCCCGCCGGGCCGAGCGGCAGCCCCTGGTGGTAGAGTTCAGCGTGGCGGCCCCGGCGGCCGGGGAGGTGCGATGACGACGCGCGCGCTGCTCTTCGTCTGCCTGGTCCCGCTCCTCGCGCGCGCCGAGACGCCCGCCCACCTCGCGGGCCGCGTCACCGACGACGCGGGCCGGCCGGTCGTGGGCGCGCTCGTCACCGCGCGCCACCTGGCGCTGGCGCGCGAGACGACCGTCTACGCCGACGCCGACGGCCGCTGGGCGATGCCGCCGCTCGAGCCGGGCCGCTACCACGTGCGCGCGCGCCGGCCCGGCTTCCGCGACCGGACGCACGTGGTGGACCTCGCCGGCGCAACGCTGGTGAGCAGCGTGCTGGTCCTCGAGCGCGAGACCGACCCGCGCGAGCTCGCCTGGCAGCTGCCGGCGAACCGCTGGCTCGCGCTCGCGGTCGCCCATCTGCCCGACGATGCGGCGCGCGAGGAGTTCCTCCGCCAGTGCACCTTCTGCCACCAGCAGGGCAGCTGGGCGACGCGCGTGCAGCGCGATCCCGAGGAGTGGCGGAAGCTCTTCGTGCTCATGGCGCGCATGGGCGGCATCCTCTCGACCCGCGTGCGGAGCGCGCTGCCCGAGGCGCTGAACGCGGCCTACGACGAATCGTCCTACGTCCCCGCGCTCGGCGAGCACTTCGCGCCTCCGCCCCCACCCGACGCCGTCGCAGCGCACGCGGTGATCACGGAGTGGGAGGTGGGCGGCACGGGGTCGATGCAGCACGACATCACCGTGCACCCCGACGGGCGCATCTACTCCGCCGACACGACCCAGGACAAGCTCTACCGCCTCGACCCGCGCACCGGCGAGCGGCGCACCTTCGACATCCCGCGCGGCGACTCGCCGCTCGGCGGCGTGTTCACCGTCATGCAGCCGATCCCCGCCAACGCCGACGCGCACGTCGCGCCGCACAGCCTCCAGGTCGCGCCCGACGGCAGCATCTGGATCACGCTCTGCCTCGGCAACAAGATCGCCCGCTTCGACCCGCGCACGGAGCAGTTCGAGATCTTCCTGCAGGAGGACGGCCTCTACCCGCATACGCTGCGCTTCGACGCGCGCGGGCGCGCCTGGTACACGCTCGCGGTCTCGAACCAGGTGGCGATGATCGACCCGCAGAGCGGCGAGCGGCGCACCTACCGCCTGCCGGCGCGCACCTGGGGCGAGACGTTCGCGGTGCGCGCCGTGCCGTGGCTCCTCTGGCTCGGCCGCTGGGTGCCCTTCAATCCCGAGGGCGGGGGCGACGCGCCGCAGCTGCCGATCCCCTACGGCATCGACATCGCTCCCGACGGCGCCGTCTGGGTGAGCCAGCTGAACGCGCGCCGCATCGGCCGGCTCGATCCCGAGACGGGCGACATCCGGCTGGTCGACACGCCCTTCGCCGCCCCGCGCCGGCTGCGCTTCGACTCGCAGGGCCACCTCTGGATCCCGGGCTTCAGCTCGAGCGTGCTCGCCCGCTTCGACCCGCCGACCGGCGCGTTCCGTACCTGGGACCTGCCGACCGAGCCGCGCGGTACGGAGACCCCCTACGCCCTCAACGTCGACCGGAGGACCGACACGGTTTGGATCTGCGGCACGCAGTCCGACACCCTGATCCGCTTCGAGCCGGCGAGCGAGCGCTTCACGGTCTACCCGCTGCCGACGCGGGTCACCTACACGCGCGAGATCGAGTTCGGCCCCGGTGGCGCGGTGTGGACGTCCAACTCGAACCTCCCCGCCTGGCAGATCGAGGGCGCCCTCCCCAAGGTGATCCGCCTCGAGCCGGACGGCGCGGGAACCGGATCGGCAACCCTGGCGCGGAAGTAGGCACGGGCAGCCGATCCAGGCCCCGCGCGACGTCGATCGAGCGCCCGATCCAGGTCGCGCTAACCTCTCGGGGTGATTGACTCCTGGGGGGCAATGGGAGTAGCGAGCGCAAACACGTGTCCCGGCGCTGCGTGCTGCGCCGCCGCGCGGCGCGACAAACGAGGAGGAGGTCTTCATGGCAGATGATGTGGGGCGCCGCTCGCTCGATGAGCTGCGGCTGTCGATCGATCACCTTCGAGCGGCGGCCGGGCTCCTCGCTCGCGGCGGGTGGAGGGATGTGTCGTCCCTGTGGCGGAGCGGCGCGCGCGTCGCGCTGGACACGCTCCGGCGCGTCGAGCAGCTGCTCGCCGGATTCTCCCGACCACGCGACCCGCAGCTCAGCCTGATCGACCTCCCGGACTCGATCGCGAGCCGCCTCGAGTCGGCCTGGCGCAAGGCGCGCGCGGATCTGGAAGCGCGCTGGGGCGCGCACGTGATGGCGAAGCGGGTGGGGCTGCTCTGGGAGGGACCCCTCCGTGACGCCCTTGGCGGCCTCGGCCGGTGGGCGGAGCTCGCTGCCCGCCCGCTCCGCCGGCAGGAGGCGCCGGAGACGGCCCGGCGACCCTCCGCCGCCGAGGGGGATACTCGGCGCCGCGTGCTCGAAGGCGCGACCGTCCTGGTGGTGGACGACGCCGCGGACGACCGAGAGGCCATGCAGGCGCTGTTCGAGACCCTCGGCGCGCGCGTCATCTCGGCCGGGAACGGGCAGGAGGCGATGGACCGGCTCCGCGAGGCGGGCGCCGACGTGGTCCTCTGCGATCTCCGCATGCCGCAGGTCGACGGCTTCGAGTTCATCAGGCGCCTGCGTGCGGACCCGAAGTGCCACGGGCTCCCTGCCATCGCCGTCTCCGGGGTCGGAAGCGGCGGCAGCCGCCTGCGCGCGCGGGAGCTCGGCTTCGACGCGTACCTGAGCAAGCCTCCCGAATTCGACGCCCTGGGGCTCTTCGTGCGGCGAGCGATGGAGAGCCGGCGCTCGTCGTCACACTGACCCTCGCTGCCGCTCGAGCGCGAGCCCGCGCCGATAGACCTCGCGGCGCGGCATCCCCG
>JBKPBB010000080.1:0-4968 GCA_046744245.1 Thermodesulfobacteriota bacterium | reverse complement strand
CCCTTCGAGTTCATCCAGCCCTTCGACGTCTTCTTTCGCCGCGAGGACCGGCACGTGATCGCCTTCTTCTCGGGGCATCCCGTCTACGAGGCGGTGGAGGCGTTCCTCGGCAGGCGGCACGGTCGGGCGCCGCTCGTGCGCGCCATCCTGACGCGCCACGATCAGAGCCAGGTGGACTACATCAACGACCGGGCGACGGTGGCGGAGCGGTGCGCCGGGGCGAGCCGCTCCGCGCGCGAGGTCCACTTCGCGCCCGTCACGTTCGAGGTGAGCGGGCCACCCGACGCGCTCCGCGTCGGGCTCCGGCTCATGTCGGCGCCGGGCGAGCAGATCGCGCTCGATTTCCACGCCACGGGTCCGGTCAGGGCGGAGTTCGGCGGGCTCACCGATCCGCTCGGGCACGCCCCGGACGCCCTGCCGCTGCTCTATCGCGACGCGAGCACGGTGGCGAGCCCGGCCACCACGATCGCGATCGGCGGCCGGCCCTACGCGATCGCGCGCGCGAACTTCACGGGCGTCGATGCGTACTTCAGCGAGGGCTTCGCGATCGGTGTCTTCACGACGGGTGTCGCCGACCTTCGCCTGCTCGAAGCGCCGGCCGTGCTCGCAGTCGGGGCGCGTTGGACATACGCCCGGGATGCCGGCCGGGCGGCCTACGAGATCGCCGAGCGCGACGGAGACCGGATCGTGATCGTGCGCAACCCGGGCCGCAGCGAGCGCATCACGGCGCGGCTGGTCGACGGGCGCCTCCACATCGCCGAGCTGCGGGTGCCGTCGGCGAGCGAGACGCCGGACGAGCTCGTCCTCACCTTCGACCCGCTCCTGCCCGATCCGACCGCCACGGGCTTGGGGCACGATCCGACCGCCCGCTTCGCGATCGCGGTCGCCGCGCACGCGGACCTGATGACCGGGCGGGTGGAACCTGGCGTGGCGGGCTTCAGGTTGATCCCCGAGGACCCCGCGTGGGCGTCCACCCGCGCGCTCGCCGTCACGCTGTGGGCCGCCGGCGACGCGCGCCGTGTCACCTCGACCATCGTCCCGCGCTGAGTCATCGCACTGCGCACGTCGCCTGCGCCGTCGTCGCTCGGCGCGAGCGCGTGGCGCTGCACGATGCGACGCGGCTGCAAGGGTGGCGACTGCTGGAAGCGGGTCGTGGGGAGTGGCCACCGGTGCGCCGGCGCAGAAGGTACAAAGGCAAGCCTGCGCCGGCAAAAATTACTCGCGGTCGTAATCGACATCGTTGATCGCCTCGCGCCGGGAGCGCGGATTTCGGCGCGGGCTCGGCGCGCGGCACGCGGGTTGCTTTCTATGGACATGCGGCGGCATGCCGCAGCGCGCAACGGACTCGCGGCAATGACGGTCGCTCTGCTGATACAGGCGATCCCCGCTCTCGCCGACGGCGCGCCGAACCTGATCCTCCCGCTGGTCACCGCGATCGCGTTCGCCTCCGCGGCGAGTAACGTGCCTCAGCAGGTCGCAACCCTCGATCCGGGGCGGCGTCCGCTGCTCAGCCTCATCCCGCAGCAGGTCCACCTCGTGGACGGGTACCAGTACGACTTCGAGAGCTACGTCGGGCTCAGGCGGCCGAACGACATGGTCGACAGCGACCGCGTCGTCTCCTACGACATCCTCCGCCGCCCGCGCCGCGGCTGGATGGCCTTCGTCGCCTACGACGAAGAGTACCGCGGCCCCGACACGGGCCGCAGCGAAGTCCTCCGCCTCGAATTGAAACACCGATTCTGAGCGACCGGGGGGACGTGCATGGCGCCGTCGGGGGCGCTGCTGCGGCGACCTTCGGCGGCGCCGCACGCACGGTGCAGAGCAACACTTCCCGGCCGTCGGCGCCGGAGCGGGCGCCGCAGCGGCGCCCCCGCCGGCGCCCGCCCGTCACGCCATCCCCAGCCGCTCCTTCCCCTCGGGCGAGATCATCTGCGGGTTCCACGGCGGATCCCACACGATCTGCACGTCGGCGTCGCTGACGCCGGGGAGGTCGAGGAGCTTGAGACGCGCGTCGGCGGCGATCGACGTGCCCATGCCGCAGCCGGGCGCGGTGAGCGTCATCTTGACGTCGATGCGCTGGCCGTCGCCCTCGGGCGTGATGCGCATGTCGTAGACCAGGCCGAGGTCCACGATGTTCACCGGGATCTCCGGGTCGAAGCAGGTCTTGAGCGTCGCCCACACCTGCTCTTCGAGGCCGCCGCTCGCGGCGGCGGCCGGCGCGGTGGTCGGCTCCATGCCGAGAGCGTCGGCGTCCCTACCTGCGATGCGGAAGAGGCCGCCGTAGGCCGGCACCTGCACCGTGTACGTGCCGCCCAGCGACTGGGTGATGACGACGTCCCAGCCCTTCTCGAGCGTCAGGGTGTGACCGCCGGGGATCTGGATCGCCTCCACGTCGCGCGTCAGTTGCGTCCGTTCCATGCGCGCGATTCTAGACCCGGCCGCCGCGTGGCGCCAGGAGGCCGGCGCCGACAGGCGCCAAGCTGGCCGACGGGGTACGGGGCGCGCGGCGGGAGCCGCGCGAGTGTTCATCCGGAGCCCGCGCAGCGGGCGAGCACTGGACGGACCCCCGGATCGTTGGTCTACGGGCCGCTCACCGGCAGCCAGCCCCGCGTCATCACGTCGCTCATGGTGAGCGCGATCAGGATGGCGAGCCAGAAGAAGCCGCCGCCCGCCACCACCCAGATGAGCCCCGAGCTCTCGCGCAGGTGCATGAAGAAGACGACGACCAGGAGCGCCTTGGTGAACGCGATCGTGAGCGCGACCACCACGCTCAGCGGCCCCAGGTCGACGTACGAGACGCCGACGGTGGCCAGCGTCAGGAAGACCAGCGCCGCGAACACGGCGACGTAGAGCCGCACCCCACTATGGGCCATGGCGTCCGATCAGGTAGAGCATGGGGAGCAGGAAGATCCACACGATGTCGACGAAGTGCCAGTAGAGCCCGGTCACCTCGACCGGGTTGTGGTACTCGGGCGTGTAGCGGCCGCGCCAGGCGAGCGCGAGGATCACGCCCACCACGCAGATGCCGATGACGAGGTGGAGCGCGTGCACGCCCGTCATCGCGAAGTAGAGGAGGAAGAAGAGCTCCTCGGGCCCGGCATCGGTGCCCGTCAGCGTGAAGCGGAGCCCGGGCACGAGGCCGTCCTCCCACTTGTGCGTCCACTCGATCGCCTTGATGCCGAGGAAGACCGAGCCGAGGAGCATGGTGAGCCCGAGGCAGACGAGCAGCGTGCGGCGGTGCCCCACGCGCGCGCCGTGCACCGCCAGCACCATGGTGAGGCTCGAGCCGATGAGCACGACGGTGTTGATGCCGCCGAGCAGCACGTCGAGGTGGCGGCTCGCGTGCGCGAAGGCCGCCGGGTAGAGCCAGCGGTAGGCGGTGAAGGCGGTGAACATGCCGCCGAAGAACATCACCTCGGTGGCGAGGAAGATCCACATGCCGAGCTCGGCCGCCCCGCGTTGCTGCTCGGCGTCGTCGAACTGGTGGGCGACGGCGGCGGCGTGCTCAGCCATGAGCCAGCTCGCGGCCCGGGTACGCGTACGGCTCGCTGGTGACCACCGGGGCCGTCTCGAAGTTGTCGCGCGGCGGCGGGGACGGCGTCTGCCACTCGAGGCCGGTGGCGTCCCACGGGTTGTTGCCCGCGGGCTCGCCGTAGCGGAGCGACCAGAGCAGGTAGATCATCGGCAGCAGGTAGCCGACGCCCAGGATGGAGGCCCCTGCCGTCGACATCACGTTCAGCACCTGGAACTCGTCGGGATAGGCGTGGTAGCGCCGGGGCATGCCGAGGTAGCCGAGGATGAACTGCGGGAAGAAGGTCAGGTTGAAGCCGATGAAGATGATGAGCGCCGCGAGCCGCCCCCAGCCCTCGGGGTACATCCGCCCGCTGATCTTCGGCCACCAGTAGTGCACGCCGCCCAGGTAGCCCATCACCATCCCGCCCACCATGATGTAGTGGAAGTGGGCGATCACGAAGTAGGTGTCGGTCACGTGCACGTCCATGCCGAGCGAGGCGAGGAAGAGGCCGGTGAGGCCGCCGATGGTGAACAGCCCGATGAAGCCGAGCGCGTAGAGGAGCGGGGTGCGGAACTCGATCGTCCCCTTGTGCAGCGTCGCCGTCCAGTTGAACACCTTCACCGCAGAGGGGATCGCCACCAGGTAGGAGAGGAGCGAGAACACCATCGCGGCGTACACCGACTGGCCGGCGACGAAGAGGTGGTGGCCCCAGACGAGGAAGCCGAAGACCGCGATCGCGATCGACGAGAAGGCGACGTAGTGGTAGCCGAAGATGCGCTTGCGGGCGAAGCAGGTGACGAGCTCGCTGATCACCCCCATGCCGGGCAGGATCATGATGTAGACCGCCGGGTGGGAATAGAACCAGAACAGGTGCTGGAAGAGCACCGGGTCGCCGCCGAGCGCGGGGTCGAAGATGCCCACGTGGAGCAGGCGCTCGAGGCCGAGGAGCATGACCGTGATGGCGAGCACCGGCGTGGCGAGGATCTGGATCAGGCTGGTCGCGTAGAGCGACCACACGAAGAGCGGCAGCCGGAACCAGGTGAGCCCGGGGGCGCGCATGCGGTGGATCGTGACGACGAAGTTGAGACCGGTCAGGATGGACGAGAAGCCGACGACGAAGACGCCGAGCGCGGCGGAAATCACGTTCGTCGTCGAGTAGATCGTGCTGAACGGCGTGTAGAACGTCCAGCCGGTGTCGACGCCGCCGGTCACGACCGCATAGGTCGTGAAGGAGGCGCCGAGCACGTAGAGGTACCAGCTGAGGAGGTTGAGGCGCGGGAAGGCGACGTCGCGGGCGCCGATCATGAGCGGCAGGACGAAGTTCCCGAGCGCGGCGGGAATGGAGGGGATCAGGAAGAAGAACACCATGATCACGCCGTGCATGGTGAAGAACTTGTTGTAGGTCTCTGCCTGGAGGAGGTCGCCCGCCGGCGTGAGCAGCTCGAGGCGCACCA
>JBKPBB010000422.1:0-3986 GCA_046744245.1 Thermodesulfobacteriota bacterium | reverse complement strand
GGCGTCTGCCACATCGCGCTCGCCGAGGAGGGGCACACGCGCCCGGGCGAGGTGCTCTTCGGCACCGACTCGCACACCTGCACCGCCGGCGCCTTCAACCAGTTCGCGACCGGCATCGGCAACACCGACGCGGCCTTCGTGATGGGCACCGGGAAGCTCCTGGTGAAGGTCCCGCCCACCATGCGCTTCGTGTTCGAGGGCGAGATCCCGGAGTTCATCCTCGCCAAGGACCTGATCCTGCAGATCATCGGCGACATCGGCGTGGACGGCGCGACGTATCGGGCGATGGAATTCGCCGGCGAGGCGGTGCTGCGGCTCTCGATGGAGGAGCGGATGACGCTCGCCAACATGGTGATCGAGGCGGGCGGCAAGAACGGCATCATCGCCTGCGACGAGACCACGCGCGCCTACCTCCGTGGCCGGACGACCAAGCCCCTCATGCCGGTCGAGAACGACGCGGGCGCGCGCTTCCTCGCCGAGAAGCGCTACGATGCGCGCCGGCTCGAGCCCACGGTCGCCAAGCCGCACTCGCCCGACAACCGGGCGCTGGCGCGCGAGCTCAAGGACGTCAAGCTGACACGCGCCTACATCGGCTCGTGCACGGGCGGGAAGATCACCGACTTCATCAATGCGGCGCGCGTGCTGAAGGGCCGTCGGGTAGCGGTCGACACGTTCCTCGTGCCATCGACGACCGACGTCTCGCGCGGGCTCCGCATGGAGACGATCGATGGCCGGTCGCTGCTCGACATCTTCAAGGACGCCGGCTGCCAGATCTCGCTCGACGCCTCGTGCGCGGCGTGTCTCGGCGGGCCGCGCGACACCTTCGGGCGCATCAACGGCCCGGAGGTCTGCATCTCCACCACCAACCGCAACTTCCCCGGCCGCATGGGCGCGAAGGAGGGGCAGGTCTACCTCGCTTCGCCGTACACCGTGGCCGCCTCGGCGGTCACCGGCCGCATCACCGATCCGCGGGAGCTCCTCCAATGACCATCACGGGGCGCGTTTACGTCCTCGGCGACAACATCGACACCGACCAGATCATCCCGGCCGAGTACCTGAACCTGGTGCCGACCATCCCGGAGGAGTACCGGAAGCTCGGAAGCTACGCGCTCGCCGGCCTCGCGCGCACCCCCGATCAGCCGCCGTTCGTCCCCCCGGGCACGATGACGACCCCGTACGCGATCATCGTGGCGGGCAAGAACTTCGGCTGCGGATCCTCGCGCGAGCACGCGCCGGTCGCGCTCGGCGCCGCGGGTCTGCAGGCCGTGGTGGCGGAGTCGTTCGCGCGCATCTTCTTCCGCAACTGCGTCGCCACCGGCGAGCTCTACCCGTGCGAGACGCCGGTCCGGCTGGTGGATGCGTTCCGCACCAACGACCAGGCCGTGCTCGACCTCGAGGCGAGCACGCTGACCCACGTCGACACGGGGACCGTGCACCGGCTCCGCGCGCTCGGCGACGCGGGCCCCGTGATCGCCGCGGGCGGGCTCTTCGCCTACGCCCGGCAGACGGGGATGATCGCGGCGCCTCCGGCGGAGGGTAGTGAGCCCGCCGGTCCGAGCGCCGGGCCCGACGACTGACGTGGGCGGGCGCGCCACCATCGCCGTCTTCCCCGGCGACGGCATCGGTCCCGAGGTGACGGCGGAGGCGGTCGCCGTCCTCGAGGCCGTGGTGCCCCACCGCGGCCCCGCACTCGAGTTCAGCACGGGGACGATCGGCGGCGCTGCGATCGACGCCGCGGGCGATCCGCTCCCACCCGCCGAGCTCGAGCGCGCGCGCCGCGCCGACGCCGTCCTCCTGGGCGCCGTCGGCGGGCCCCGATGGGACGACCCCGGGGCGCGCGTGCGGCCGGAGCAGGCGCTCCTGGGTCTCCGCAAGGGCCTCGGCCTCTACGCCAACCTGCGCCCGGTGTGGACCGTGCCCGAGCTGGTCCCGGCCTCGCCGCTCCGCCGCGAGGTGCTCGAGGGCGTCGACCTGGTCGTCGTCCGCGAGCTGACGGGTGGCATCTACTTCGGCAAGCCGAGCGAGCGGCGCACGACGCCCGCCGGGCGGGAGGCGGTCGACACGCTCCTCTACACCGAGGCGGAGATCGCGCGCCTCCTCCACGCGGCCTTCGCCCTCGCCCGCCAGCGCCGCCGCAAGCTCACCTCCGTCGACAAGGCGAACATCCTCTCCTCCTCGCGCCTCTGGCGCGAGATCGCGCACGAGATCCGCCGCGAGTACCCCGACGTGGCCTACGAGGACGTGCTGGTCGACGCCATGGCGATGCATCTCATCCGCCGCCCGCGCGACTTCGACGTGATCGCGACCGAGAACCTCTTCGGCGACATCCTGACCGACGAGGCCTCGATGCTGGCGGGCTCGATGGGCATGCTGCCGTCCGCGTCGCTCGCCGGGGCGCCCGCGCCCGGCGAGCGCTGCCGCGGCCTCTACGAGCCGATCCACGGCTCCGCCCCGGACATCGCGGGTCTGGACCGGGCGAACCCGCTCGCGGCGATCCTCTCCGCCGCCATGCTCTGCCGCTACTCGCTCGCCGCGCCGGAGGCGGCGGAGGCGATCGAGCGCGCGGTGGCGGCGGTGGTCGCGGCGGGCCACCGCACGGCCGACCTGGCCGCGCCCGGCGAGCCGGTGCTCGGCTGCCGCGCGATGGGGCAGCGAGTGCGCGACGCGCTATGCAGCTCAGGTTGATCGTCGAGTACGAGGGCACTCGCTACCAGGGCTGGCAGGTGCAGCCCGGCGGCCCCACGGTGCAGGAGACGCTCGAGCGCGCGCTCGCGACCGCGCTCCGCGAGCCGGTGCGCGTGCGCGGCGCTGGCCGCACCGACGCCGGCGTGCACGCCTGCGGCCAGGTGGCCGCGGTGAAGGTGACCCGCGTACCCGCCGACCTGGGGCGCTTGCGGAAGAGCCTCAACGCCCTCACGCCCGACGACGTCGCCGTGCGCGAGATCGCCGTGGTGGACGACGCCTTCGACCCGCGGCGCGACGCGCGGAGCCGCGTCTACGAGTACCGCATCCTGAACGCGCCCGCGCCCTCGCCGTTCTGGCGGCGGCACGCCTGGCACGTCCCCGAGCTGCTCGACGCGCGCGCCATGGACGAGGCCGCCGCCGAGCTGGTCGGCGAGCACGACTTCGCCGCCTTCCGCGGCGCCGACGCGGAGCCGGTCCACTCCACCGTCCGGCGTGTGCTCGAGAGCCGCGTCGACGGCCGGCCGGTGCTCGTCTATCGCATCGAGGCGACCGCGTTCCTGAAGCACATGGTACGGAACATCGTCGGCACGCTGGTCGAGGTGGGGCGGGGCGAGCGGACGGCGGCGAGCCTCGGCGAGCTGATCGCGGGTCGCGATCGCACCCGCGCCGGGGCGACGGCACCAGCGCACGGCCTCACGCTGGTCGCGATCCGGTACTGAGCGCGCGAAGCTCGAGCGCACGGAAGGCCTTGCGGAGTCGCTTGGTGTAGGTGGGGGCGGCTCTCTTCGCGTCGACGATCTCCATCGGAGGGGTCGCGTTCCTGGTCCGTGGGCGCATAGCCATCGTGCCAGTCGTCGCGCGTCAGCATGGGCTCGTCCGGTGGGTGACGCTGGCGTTCGCGCCTGTGACGCTCGTGCGGAACGAAGTGCGGCGGGACGTGGCCCTCGCCCTGGCACTCTCCTTGCTACTCCCCAACCCCGGTGGTGCGGGGCTCAGCGGGGTGGTGTCTTCTCGGTCGGGGCGCGGCGGGCGCGCCAGGCGCGCAGGCGCTCGCCGATCTCCCGCTCGCGGCCGCGGTCGCTCGGCTGGTAGTAGCGCCGGGCGCGCAGGCGCTCGGGCAGGTAGTCCTGCTCGACGACGGCGTCCTCGTAGTCGTGGGGGTAGAGGTAGCCGGCGCCGTAGCCGAGGCCCTTCATGAGCGGGGTCGGTGCGTTGCGGAGGTGGAGCGGGACGGGGAGCGGGCCCGCCTGGCGCACGTCCTCGGCGGCGGCGAGCATGGCGCGGTAGCTGGCGTTCGACTT
>JBKPBB010000058.1:0-3128 GCA_046744245.1 Thermodesulfobacteriota bacterium | reverse complement strand
CGCCTCGGCGAGGTCGCGCCGCGTCTTCCATTCGAGCGCGGTCTTCACGAACAGCGTCACCAGCGCGAGCAGCGCGAGCAGGGAGGCGACCGCGAAGGCGCCGGGCAGGTTGTACTCCTGGAAGAGCTTCTCGACGCGCAGAGGCATGGTGTCGGTCTTGCCCGCGATGTGGCCCGACACGACGTAGACCGCCCCGAACTCGCCCATCGCGCGCGCGTTGCAGAGAATCACCCCGTAGAGGAGCCCCCACTTGATGTTGGGGAGCGTGATCAGCCGGAACACCTGCCAGCCGCGCGCGCCGAGGCTCACGGCCGCCACCTCCTCCTCGGCGCCGATCGCCTCCATGAGCGGGATCAGCTCGCGCGCCACCACCGGGAAGGTGACGAAGGCGGTGGCGAGGACGAGGCCGGGGAGGGCGAACACGATCTTGAGATCGTGGGCGCGGAGCCACGGGCCGAAGGTCCCCTGCAGGCCGAAGAGGAGGAGGAGGAAGAGGCCGACCACGACCGGCGAGACCGTGAAGGGCAGGTCGATGAGGGCGGTCAGCAGCGTGCGCCCCGGGAAGTGGAAGCGCGCGATCGCCCAGGCCGCCGCGATGCCGAAGACCAGATTCGAGCCGACGGCGATCGGCGCCACGATGAGCGTGAGCTTGATCGAGTGCAGGGTGTCGGCGTCCGCGACCAGGTTCCGCCAGTAGACGCCGACGCCGCCGGCGAACGCCTGCACGAAGACGTTCACGAGCGGGACGACGACGAAGAACGCCATGACCGCGACCGCGGCCAGGATGAGGGCCGCCTTCACGGCGGGCGGGTCGTCGTGCGCGCGCAGGTGGGTGACGGCCCGAGGCTCAGCCATGGTGTCGCTTGCTCCGGCGTTCGAGGAGATTGATCGCGAAGAGCGTGACGAAGGAGATCGTGAGCAGGACGACGGCGATGGCCGTCGCCTCGGTGTAGGCGAACTCCTCGAGGCGCGCCACGATCAGCACCGGGGCGATCTCGGTCCGGAACGGCATGTTGCCGGAGACGAAGACCACCGAGCCGTACTCGCCGAGCGAGCGCGCGAAGGCGAGGGCGAAGCCGGTGATGACGGCCGGCAGGATGGAGGGGAAGATCACCCGGAGCGCGGTCTGCAGCCGATTCGCGCCCAGGCACGCGGCGGCCTCCTCGACGTCCTTGTCGAGGCCCTCGAGCACGGGCTGGAGGGTGCGGACCACGAAGGGGAAGCCGATGAAGACCAGCACGAGCACGATGCCCAGGCGCGAGTACGCACCCTGGATGCCGAGCGGGACGAGGAAGCGCCCGTACCAGCCCTGCTCGACGAACAGGTCCGAGTAGACGAGTCCGGCGACGGCCGTCGGGAGGGCGAAGGGCAGGTCGACGAGAGAATCGAGGAGGCCCTTCAAGGGGAACTGGTAGCGCACGAGCACCCACGCCACGAGCACGCCCACCACCACGTTGATGACCGCCGACGCCAAGGATGCGCCCACGGTGAGTCGGTACGCCGCCAGCGCACGTTCCGACGCGACGGCGGCCCAGAATTCGCTGAACGAGAGATGCGACGCCTTGAGGAACCCCGCCCCGAGCGGGATCGCGACCAGCAGGCTCATGTAGAGGAGCGTGTAGCCGAGGCTCAGCGAGAAGCCCGGCAGCACGCGGCGGTTCACGTCGGTCGTCATGGGCGGGTCCCGGGGCTCCGCTCACGGCTTCGGCTTGTAGAAGCCGTCGAACACGCCCCCGTCGTCGAAGAACTTGACGTAGGCGTCGTCCCAGCTCTTCGCGATCGCGCTTATCGGGAAGACCTTGATCTCGGGGAATTCGGCCGCGTACCTCTGGCGCACGGCCGGGTCGATCGGGCGGTAGAAGTTCTTGGCGATGATCTTCTGCCCCTCTTCGGTGTAGAGGAACTCGAGGTACGCCCTGGCCGCGGCCTCCGTGCCCTTGTGCTTCACGTTGGCGTCGACCCAGGTGACCTGCGGCTCGGCGAGAAAGCTGATGGGGGGATAGACGATCTCGACCGCGCCGCCGGCCTCCTGGACCTCGAGGCGTGCCTCGTTCTCCCACGCGAGGTGCACGTCCCCGAGCTTCTTCTGCACGAAGGTGGTGGTGGAGCCGCGCGCGCCCAGGTCGAGGACGGGCACTCGCGCGTAGAGCTTCTTGACGAACTCGAGCGCGTCGGCCTCCGAGCCCCCGCGCTGCGTGACCGAGCCCCAGGCGGCGAGGAAGGAGAGCTTGCCGTTACCGGAGGTCTTCGGGTTGGGGGTCACGATCTCGATGCCGGGCTTCACGATGTCGGGCCAGTCCTTGATGCCCTTGGGGTTCCCCTTGCGGACCACGAACACGATGGTCGAGGTGTAGGGGAGGGAGTCATTGGGGAGCCGCTTCTCCCAGCCGGCCCCGATCTGACCCGCCTTGCGGATGGCGTCGGTGTCGGGCCACATGGCGAGCGAGACCACGTCAGCGTCGAGGCCGTCGATCACCGCGCGTGCCTGGGTGCCGGAGCCGCCGTGCGACTGCTTGATGGCGAGCGTGGTGCCGGTCTCCTTCTCGTACTTCGGGATGAAGGCCGCGTTGACGTCGCGCCACAGCTCGCGCGTCGGGTCGTAGGACACGTTGAGCAGCTCGAGGGTGGCGGCCCGGAGCGGTGCAGTGAGGAGCGCCGCCGCGAGCAGGGCGAGTGTGGTGTGTCTCAGCATGGAGATCTCCCTCAGCCCTGGACGAAGTCCCAGGACTCGGTCGGGCCGTCCGCGATCCCGCCGGGACGGTCGATGAACGAGATGTCGGGGGAAACGAGGCGGCTAGGCCGCCAGCTGACAGGAGGGTCTACAAAGGCAATCCCGGAGGGCAGCGCTGGCCGCCGTGGCGCGCGCCGCATCGCGGAGCGCACGGCGGCTCGTGCCGAGCGAGCGCAGGTGTCGCTTCGTCTTCAGCCAGCGGTGATGCAGGTCCTGTCTCATCGCTGCCTCCCGGATGGTCGCGGGTGCCGTCTCGGTCGCCGGAAAACAAAAAGGCCCGGGGGCGTGAGCCTCCCGGGCCTTCGGGTTCGCGACGTTTCGTTCGGACTAGGACATGGCGGCGAACACGGCGCGACCGTGGGCGAGGGAAGCCCCCCGGGCCTCGGTACAACAACAG
>JBKPBB010000078.1:0-4157 GCA_046744245.1 Thermodesulfobacteriota bacterium | reverse complement strand
GAGCGTGCTTGGCCCGCCTGGCGCGCGACGCCCTGGGCCGGCCGCGCCGCCGTCCTCTTCCGGGCGGCGGCGTTCATGCGGCGCCGGCGCGCCGAGCTGGCCGCGCTCGAGGTGTTCGAGGCCGGGAAGCCGGTCGCGGAGGCCGACGCCGACGTGTGCGAGGCGATCGACTTCTGCGAGTACTACGGCCGCGAGGCGCTCCGCCTCGGGGCCGGCGCGCCGGTCCTCTCGCCGCCGGGCGAGACGAACGTCTATCGCTACCAGCCGCGCGGCGTGGGCGTCGTCATCGCGCCGTGGAACTTCCCGCTCGCCATCCCGGCCGGCATGACGACGGCGGCGCTCGTCGCGGGGAACTGCGTCGTCTTGAAGCCCGCCGAGCAGACGCCCGGCATCGCCTTCCGCCTGGTCGAGATCCTCCTCGAGGCGGGGCTGCCGCCCGGCGCGCTCGCGTTCCTCCCCGGCGTCGGCGAGGAGGTCGGGCCCGCGCTCATCGACCACCCGGCGACCGCCTTCATCGTCTTCACCGGCTCGAAGGTGGTGGGGCTCTCGCTCGTCGAGCGCGCGGCCGTGCACCGCCCCGGCCAGCGCCACGTGAAGCGCGTCATCGCCGAGATGGGGGGCAAGAACGCGATCGTGGTCGACGCGGACGCGGACCTCGACCAGGCGGTGCCTGCGATCGTGGCGAGCGCCTTCGCCTACGCCGGCCAGAAGTGCTCGGCGGCGGCGCGCGCGATCGTGGTGGGGCCCGTGTTCGAGGAGCTCCTCGAGCGGCTCGTCGGGGCAACGGCGATCGTCCCGGTCGGCCATGCGCGCGAGCTCCGCACGGTCGTCGGGCCGCTGATCGACGAGGAGGCGTACCGGCGCGTGCGCGAGTATCAGACGCTGGCCCGCGACGAGGGCGAGGTGGTCTGCGAGCGCCGCGAGGTGTCCGCGGGCGGCTGGTACCTCGGCCCGATGGTCGTCGTCGCGCGCGACCCCCGCGCGCGCATCGCGAGCGAGGAGATCTTCGGCCCGCTGCTCACCGTGCTGCGCGCCGACGACTTCGAGCACGCGCTCGCGCTCGCCAACGACACCGACTACGCGCTCACGGGCGGCCTCTTCTCGCGCTCGCCGGTGCGCATCCGGCGGGCCGCAGACGAGTTCCGCGCCGGGAACCTCTACGTGAACCGCGCCATCACCGGGGCGCGCGTCGGCCGCCAGCCCTTCGGCGGCTACGGCCTCTCGGGCGTGGGCTCGAAGGCGGGCGGCCCGGACTACCTCCTCCAGTTCGTCGAGCCGCGCACGGTGACGGAGAACACGATCCGCCAGGGCTTTGCGCCGGTGGAGTGAACGGGCCTGGTCAAAGGGGCGCGCGCTGCGGTAGAGCCCCGAAGACAAGGAGGGCCCCATGCCGTTCGACTTCGTCCGCTACGAGAAGCGCAACCGGATCGCCTACGTCACCATCAACCGCCCCGAGGTCATGAACGCGCTCCACCCGCCGGCGAACGACGAGCTGTCGGCGGTGTGGGACGACTTCGCCGCCGACCCCGACAGCTGGGTCGCCATTCTCACCGGCGCCGGCGAGCGCGCCTTCTCCGCCGGCAACGACCTCAAGTGGACGGCGATGCACGGCATGCCGCGCATGCCGAAGGGCGGTTTCGGCGGCATCGTCTTCCGCGACGACATCTGGAAGCCGCTGATCGCTGCGGTGAACGGCGTGGCGCTCGGCGGCGGCCTCGAGATCGCGCTCGCGTGCGACATCATCGTCGCCTCGGACAACGCGCGCCTGGGGCTCCCCGAGCCGCGCGTCGGCCTCATGGCCGCGGCGGGCGGCGTGCACCGCCTGCCCCGCTCCGTGCCGCTCAAGGTCGCGATGGGGATGATGCTGACGGGGCGGCAGATCCCCGCGGCCGAGGCGGCGCGCATCGGCCTCGTGAACGAGGTGGTGCCGCAGGCCGAGCTCATGGCGGCGGCCGAGCGCTGGGCGAACGAGATCCTCGAGTGCTCACCGCTCTCGGTCCAGGCCTCGAAGCAGGCGGCGCTGCTCGGGCTCGCGAAGCCGCTGCCGGAAGCCATGGCGGGCGACTACCCCCTGGTGCAGAAGCTCTGGCGGAGCGAGGACGTGGTCGAGGGGCCGCGCGCGTTCGCGGAGAAGCGGAAGCCGGTGTGGAAGGGACGGTAGCGGTCGCCCTGCGCGAGTGTTACCATGGTGACACCGAGTAACTCGGAATTGAGGGACACCGCATGGCTGCCACCACCACCTTGAAGCTTCCCCGCGCCCTGAAGGCGCGTGTGGCGACGATCGCCAGGCATACCGGGCGCTCGGCGCACCGGCTCATGGTGGAAGCGATCGAGCGGCACGTGGATCACGAGGAACGCATGCGGGCGTTTCTCCAGGAAGCCCTCGCCGCGGATCGTGCCATCGAGCAGACGGGTGAAGTGTATCGCGCGGCCGACGTCCATGGCTGGATCGAGCGCCTGGCGCGGGGCAGGAAGAGTACCCGACCCAAGCCGTGGCGGAGGTAGTCTACTCCGCCAACGCGCTCGCGAATCTCGAGCGCGCCTTCGAGTTTCTGGCGGAGCGAGACCCGGCTGCCGCGATCGCGGCGGCGAAGGCCATCCGGACCGCGGTCAGCATGCTCGCCGCCCATCCGCTCGTGGGTCGCCGCGTGCACGGCGAGGTACGCGAGCTGGTCATCTCGTACGGGAAGACCGGGTACGTCGCCCTCTACCGATTCGTCCCGCGAGAGAGGGTCGTGCGGATACTCGCGATCAGGCATCAGCGCGAGCTTCGCTACCCGGAGTAGGAGAGCGGGGGTGGCGCGCGTTCGCGGAGAAGCGGAAGCCGGTGTGGAAGGGACGGTCCCGGAGCAGCGGCGGTAGCGCGGGACGCGCCACGGGCGGTGTCCACTGTGGGACAGTGGTGGATGGGGTTGGGGGCAGGTGCGGTACTCGTGACGGTGCTGAGCGGGCTTCACTGGACTTTACTCGATTTCCCGCTGGATCGGATCGGCACGCGGGGCGATTCGTTGCAGGATCGAGGGTCGGAGCGTCCCGGCACGGCGGCGATGCGGCAGAGATGAGGTGAGGAGAAGCGCGCTGTGCTTGACGCCTCCGTCGGTCCAGAGCATCCTCTCGTTCGGTGGGGATGCGCGGCGGAGTGTGGCGGGGCAAGCTGGCCCCGGTGGCCGCGCGCTACGGGAGCGGGGTCGCGGCGGGCGCAGCAGCGACTCTCGTGCGCTGGTGGCTCCACCCCATGTTCGGGAGTCACCGGCCGTTCGCGACGTACTTCATCGTGCTCCCGCTGGTCGCGTGGTACGCCGGCACCGGGCCGGCGCTGCTCGCGCTGCTGCTGGGCGGTCTCGCGGCCGACGTCTTCTTCATGGAGCCGGCGCCGGCGTTCGCGATGCGCGATACGCTCGATGTACGCGGCCTGGGGCTCTACGCCGTCCTGGGCCTTGCGATCGCTCTCGTCGTGGTGGCGCTTCGGCGGACCGTCGAAGCGCTCCGTCGCAGCCGAGCGGGCAGCCGGGCGGTGGTCGAGGGCGCGCTCGACTGCATCATCACGATGGATCACGAAGGCCGGATCACGGGGTTCAACCCGGCCGCCGAACGCACCTTCGGTTACCCGCGAGCCGCCGTCATCGGCCAGCAGATGGCCGAGGTGATCATCCCGCCCGCGCTGCGCGAGCGCCACCATCGTGCCATGGCCCACTACCTCGCCACGGGGGAGGGGCCAATGCTGGGCCGGCGACTCGAGCTGACCGCATGGCGGGCCGATGGGAGCGAGTTTCCCGCCGAGCTCAGCATCAACGTGACGCGCCTGGCCGACGAGACGCCGATCTTCACCGCCTACCTCCGGGACATCACGGAGCGAAAGCAGGCGGAGGAGGAACGGGTCCGGTTGCTCGCAGCGGAACAGGCCGCGCGGCGCGCAGCCGAGGCGTCGGAGCGCCGGGTGGCCTTTCTCGCAGAAGCCAGCGCCGTGCTCGCGTCGTCGCTCGAGTACCAGTCCACGCTGGAGCGGGTGGCGCGATTGGCCGTGCCCGTTCTGGCCGACTACTGCGTGATCAACGTCGTCGAGGACGGTCAACGCATGCGCCGGGTGGCGACGGCGCATGCAGATCCCGCGAAGCAAGCGCTGGTCGAGCGACTCCGAGAGTTTCCAGCCGACCCCA
>JBKPBB010000309.1:0-1594 GCA_046744245.1 Thermodesulfobacteriota bacterium | reverse complement strand
GGTGTTGGCGACCTGGAGGAGGTCGCGGCCCTTCGCCGCGTCGCCCTTGTCGGCCTCCATCGCGCTCCACGTTCCGTAGGTGTCGGCGAGCGCGAGCTGCGCGGCGGGATCCCACCCGCCCTCGAGCTGCTTCACGCCGAGCTGGAACATCTCGCGCGCCTGCTCGACCTTGTCGAGGTAGGCCGCATAGAACGTGCCGAGGTCGCGATACGCGTAGGCGCGCCCGGTCGGCGTTCGACTGGCGTCGAGCGCGGCCCGGAAGAAAAGCTCGGCCTGCGCCAGGCGCTCGTCGTAGACGTTCTCCCAGGCGAGCGTCCGGTAGGCGCTCGACGTGACCTGCTGCGGGATGTCGTCGGCCAACACCTCCGCCGCCTCGAGCAGGATGCTCTGCTTGGCTTGCAGAATTTTCCCGATGTCCCGTTGCTGCTGCGGGTCGGTGAATCGCCCGAGATCGGCGACGTACCTGAGCCGCATCTCGGTCAGCTCCTGCACGATCTGCCGCAGCTCCTGCCGCTTCTGGCGGATCTCGGCGGCGCCGTCGCTCCGCCACGCGTAGGCGAGGCTCGCGGCGGAGACGGTGAGCGCGAGCGCGCTCACGATGCCGCGCGCCTCGCGGTACCAGGGCGTGTGCTTCTCGGCCGCGGAGACCTGGAGGAGCTGCGCGCGCCCGCGCCCGAGCTTCACGTCGAGCTGGACGCCCGCGCCCTCCGACGCCCGCTCGATCGTCTCGACCGCCTCCCGCTCGATCTCGCCGCGCTGGCTCATCGTCCACCTCACCCGGGCAGAGGCGCCCCGGCCGGGTATCGGCATTCTCGGGCCCAGACTTGAGGGCCGCTCGGCGGGGGCTCAGATCACCTCCTCCTCCCGCAGCCGCCCGATCTCTTCCCACGAGTAGCCGAGCACCTCGGTCAGGATCTCCTCGGTGTGCTGCCCGAACTCGGGGGCGGGGAGCCGGATCGACCCCGGCGTCTCGCTGAGCCGTACGGGGAGCCCGACCACCTGCGTCGGCCCGAAGGCCGGGTGCTCGAACGCCGTCACGTACCCGTTCGCCTGCATCTGCGGGTCGTCGGGCCGATCGTCGACGGAATTGATGATCGAGTAGATGAAGTCGCCGCCCGAGGCGAGGCGGCGGAGCCACTCTGCCCGCGGGCGGCGGGCGAACACCTCCTCCAGGAGCGCGATGCACTCGCCCGCGTTCATCATGCGGTCGAGCATGGTCTTGAAGCGGGGATCGGCCGCCGCCTCGGGAATCTCGAGCACCGCGCAGAAGCGCTCCCAGTAGCGGTCGGGCTGGAGCATGCTGAGCGCGAGCCAGAGCCCGTCGGCGCACTTGTAGTGGTTCCAGAGCGGGTTGGTGGCGTAGCGGCGCGGCTGGCGGGGGAGGGCGCGGCCGAGCATCAGGCGCGCCGAGAGCCCGAGCCCCTGCAGCCAGGCCATCGAGCCCAGGTGCGAGGCGTCCACCTCCTGCCCGCGGCCGGTGCGCTCGCGTGCGAGGAGGGCCGTGACGATGCCGTAGGCGAGCATGATCGCGCCCATCTGGTCGGCGATGCCGCCCGCGATGGCGAGCGGCTCGTCGTCGGGCTCGCCGCACGAG
>JBKPBB010000194.1:0-3233 GCA_046744245.1 Thermodesulfobacteriota bacterium | reverse complement strand
TCAGACTGCCCCCCGCCGAATGAGGCCTGGGCGGGTGATCTATGATCGGCGCTCTGCGGTCGTACCCGCAGCTTTTCTGACGGGGGAGTTGCGCGTGATCAGGTGCCGAGTCGCTTCGTACCCTTGCTGTCGGTTCGCCGCGGTCCTGGCCGTGGCAACGATGTTCGCCGCCGCCGCCTGCTCACGAGGCCAGTCCGGGAAGGCGTATTCGATCGGCGTCGTCCCCAAAGGCACCACGCACGAGTTCTGGAAGAGCATTCACGCGGGCGCCGTCAAAGCGGCGCGGGAGCGGAGCCGGTTCGCCTCGCTCGTGCCGCCGATGCATGTGGCGCTCCTGTCCACGAGCCGCATCTGCGTGTCGCTGGCGGACGCGCTCGCCCGGGTGGACGTCGCGAGCCACGCCGTCACGTTGATCACCGGACCCTCGCGGACCTCGGACATCGAGCTTACGCTGGTGGTGGGGGTGCACGGTCCGCAGATGGTCCACGTCCTGCTGCTCGAGGAGACATAGAGATGAAGAAGGCCGCCGCCGTTCTCGCCGCCGTCCTGTGCCTCGTCGGGTGCGGGAAGGCACGCTCCCCCAACGGCCTCACCATCGCCGTAATCCCCAAGGGCACGACGCACGAATTCTGGAAGAGCATCCACGCCGGGGCGGTCCAGGCGTCGCAGGAGTTGTCCGCGCAGGGCACGCCGGTGACGATCATCTGGAAGGGCCCGCTGCGCGAAGACGACCGCGAGCAGCAGGTCCAGGTCGTGGAAGGGTTTTTGAGCCAGGGCGTCCAGGGAATCGTGCTGGCTCCGCTCGACAACGTCGCCCTGGTGCGCCCGGTGGAAGAGGCGCGCCGGGCGGGCGTCCCCACGGTGATCATCGATTCGGGGCTCGAAACCGATTCCACCGTCAGCTTCGTCGCCACCGACAACTACAAGGGCGGGCAGCTGGCCGCCGATCGTCTCGGGTCGCTGCTCGGCGGGAAGGGCAGCGTGCTGCTGTTGCGCTACGCCGAAGGGTCGGCGAGCACGACGGAGCGCGAACGCGGGTTTCTGGACGCGCTCAAGGCGAAGTATCCGGGCATCCGCGTCGTTTCGTCCGACCAATACGCCGGTCCGACGCGCGAGACGGCCAAGCGAGCGTCGGAGAATCTGCTCAACCGGTTCGGGACGTCGCTCGGGGGAATCTTCACGGTGAACGAGTCGTCCACGATCGGGATGCTGCTCGCGCTCCAGGACATCGGGCTCGCCGGCAAGGTGCGCTTCGTCGGGTTTGACGCCACCGGGATTCTGCTCGACGCGATCAAGGCCCACCAGCTCGACGGCATCGTCGTGCAAAACCCGATGCGGATGGGATATCTCGGCGTCAAGACAATGGCCGACTACCTGCGCGGCAAGCCGGTGGAACGGCGCATCGACACCGGCGTCATCCTCGTCACCGGCGAGAACGTGGACTCCGCGGCGACGCAGGAGGTCATCCACCCGCCAATCGCGCGTTATCTCACCGAGCAATGAGTCTTCTCGAGATCCGAGGCGTCGCCAAGCGGTTCGGCGCGACCGTCGCGCTCGATGGCGTCGACTTGACACTCGAGCCGGGCGAGGTCCGCGCGCTGATCGGCGAGAACGGCGCCGGCAAGAGCACTCTCATGGGTATCCTGGCCGGCGCCGTCCGCGCCGATCGGGGCGAGATGGAGATCGAGGGACGGCTTTACGCCCCCAACTCGCCGCTGGACGCGCGGCGCCGGGGCATCGCCCTGATTCATCAAGAGCTTTCGCTGTGCCCCCACCTCACGGTAGCCGAGAACATCCTGCTCGGCATCGAGCCGTCGCGCTGGGGGTGGATCGACGGAGACGCAGCGCGGCGGCGAGCGCTGGCACTGCTCGAGCACTTCGGCCACCCGCACCTCCATCCTGACCGGCGCGTCGGCGCGCTCCCCATCGCCGCGCAGCAGGTCGTCGAGATCTGCCGCGCCCTGGCGGCGGATGCGCGCATTGTCCTCATGGACGAGCCGACGAGCAGGTTCCAACGCGAGGATGTGGATCGCCTGTTCGAGCTGATCCGGGGCCTCGCCGCCCGCGGGATGGCGGTGGTCTACATCAGCCATTTCCTCGAGGAAGTGCGGGAGATCGCCGGCCGATACACCGTGCTGCGCGACGGTCGGAGCGTGGACGCGGGCGATATCGCCCAAGCGACGAGCGAGCACCTGATCGCACAGATGGTGGGCCGCGAAATGGGCGGGCTGTTTCCCGCTCGCGTCCGCGCACCAGATGGCGAGGTGATCCTCGCCGTGCAGGACGTCGCCGCGCCGCCGGCATTGAAGGAAGCCAGCTTCGAGCTGCGGCGCGGCGAGATCCTCGGGATCGCGGGGCTGATGGGATCGGGGCGGACGGAGCTGGTGCGCGCATTGTTCGGTCTTGAGTCGGGCGCGTCGGGGCGCATCGCGCTGTTGGGCCGCGCGCTCGCCGTCCAGCGCGCCACGGCCGGGCAGCGCCTGAATCAGGGATTCGGCTACCTGAGCGAGGACCGAAAGCGCGAAGGACTCGCGTTGCCGCTCTCGATCGCCGACAACCTGACAGCGACGCGGCTCTCGGCTGTGTCGCCTGGCTGGGGGTGGCTCGATCTGCGCCGCCAATGGGCGGCGGCGCGGCGGTGGATGGACGCGCTGCGGATTCGGGCCGAGGATCCCGTGCAACCGGTGCGCGCGCTGTCGGGCGGGAATCAGCAGAAGGTGGCGGTCGGGAGGCTGCTCAATCAGGATGCGGAGGTCCTGCTGCTCGACGAGCCCACACGCGGAATCGACATTGGCAGCAAGGCGCAGATCTACGAGACGATCGCAAGCTGTACCGAGGAGGGGAAGGCGGTGCTCCTCGTCAGCTCCTACCTACCCGAGCTGTTCGGGCTGTGCGATCGCTTGGCGGTGATGAGCCGGGGGCGGCTGTCGCCCGCGCGCCCGATTGAGGAGTGGACGCCGGAGACGGTGTTGGCGACGGCGATTGGGGAGCCAGGTCGGTGACCTCCATTGACCACCTTCACAGCCTCCACCACCCTTCACCAACCTCCGACGGATGAACAACCTGACCACTCGCACCGCCGACCAGGTCGCGCTGTCTCCAGGCGCTGATGCACTCCGCGACCACGAGCGCGACTACGACGCGCTCGCCGAGCGGCTCGCCCGCCGCGGGCAGCGCGCCGAGACGGTGGTGCAGGCAGTCGGCCGCTTCGCGGTCGCCGTGCCGTCCTGGGC
>JBKPBB010000108.1:0-1626 GCA_046744245.1 Thermodesulfobacteriota bacterium | reverse complement strand
GTCTGCACGCGGCGATCGGGGGGTCGGAGCTCGAGGTCCTCGCCGGTGGAGAGCACTGGATGGCCTGGCACGCCGCCGACGAGGTCGCGCTCCGCATCCGGCGCTTCACGAGCGCCGTAGCTCCGGGCGTGTGAGCCCGCCCCGTCAGACGATGACGCTGCGGATCACCTCGCCCGCCTCCATCGCCCGGAACGCGTCGTTCACGCTCTCGAGCTTGATGGTCTTCGACACCATCGCGGACGTGTCCAGACGGCGGGCCTCGATCAGCTCGACGAAGCGCGGGAAATCGCGCCGCACCTGCGCCGAGCCGTACTTGCAGCCCTTCACGGTCTTCTCTTCGTAGAAGATGCCGAACGCGGGCAGCGTGAACTGCGCGTCGAAGCGCGCCATGCCGACGATGATCACCTCGCCGCCGCGGCGCGCGAGGTTGTAGGCGGTGAGGATGGTCTCCGGGAGCCCGATCACCTCGAAGGCGTAGTCCGCGCCGCGCCCGCCGGTGAGGGCCTTCACCTGCTCGACCGGGTCGCCCTTCGACGGGTCGATCGTGTCCGTCGCGCCGAGCTGCTTCGCCGTCTTGCGCTTCAGCTCCTGCGGGTCGATCGCGATGATGCGGCCGGCGCCCGCGATGCGCGCGCCCTGGATGACCGCCTGACCGACGCCGCCGCAGCCGAGCACCGCGACGGTGGAGCCGGGCTTCACCTTCGCGGTGTTGAGCGCCGCGCCAACGCCGGTCGTCACGCCGCACCCGATGAGCGCGAGCTGCGCGTCCGGGAGATCGGTCTCGACCTTCACCACCGACACCTCGTCGACCGTCATCGCCTCGGCGAACGTGCCGAGGCCGGTCATGCAGAAGTACGGGGTGCCGTCCGGCCGGGTCCCGCGCATCTGCATCGAGACCTCGGGCTCGCGCTCGCACAGCTCGGTCTGCTCGCGGAGACAGTGCCAGCACGCGCCGCACGCGGGCACGAAGGACGCGATGACCCGGTCGCCCTTCTTCACACGCGATACCTCGGGGCCCGTCTCGATGACGCGTCCGGCGCCCTCGTGGCCGAGCACCATGCCCGGCGGGACGGGGACGTAGCCGCGCATGATCGACAGGTCCGAGTGGCAGACGCCGCTCGCTCCGATCTCGACGATGACGTCGCGCGGGCCGGGCGGGTTCGGCTTCACCTGCTCGAGGGACAGGGCTGTGGATTCTCCGACGTAGACGGCGGCTTTCATTGGGGCCTCCGATTCGCGAAAGAGTGGTCGGCGTCATGTATCCCGTCTCGCCGCCCCGAGGAAAGAGGGCGCCGCCCGCGCTGCCGGCACCTCCGGCGCGAGGCCCGGGTGCCCACCCTCCTCGGCTTCGGGTGAGGGGTCGGAAGTGCATCCGTCACGCCGCGCGCAACGCGCAACTAGCATGAGCGAGGCCCGGGTGCCGTGGTCCCAGGTGTTCGGCAACGACCGCCCGGTCGAGGTCGAGATCGGCCCGGGCCGCGGCGAGTTGCTGCTCGCGTACGCCGCCGCCGCGCCGTCGAGCAACTTCTTCGCCATCGAGCGCGCGGCGCGCGCGGCCGCGGCGATCATGGAGAAGGTGGCCGCGCGCCGGCTCGCGAACCTGCGCGTCGTCGCCGGCGACGCGCG
>JBKPBB010000317.1:0-4352 GCA_046744245.1 Thermodesulfobacteriota bacterium | reverse complement strand
GCCGAGATCGTCTCGAGGCCGCGCGCGATGAACAGGCTCTGCACCATCGACAGGAGCACCGTCCCGTAGCGCGTGTACTGGGTGATCTTGCGCCGGCCGAGCTCGCCCTCCTTGGAGAGCTTCTCGAGGTAGGGGATCACGACCGTGAGCAGCTGGAGGATGATGCTCGCGCTGATGTAGGGCATGATGCCGAGCGAGAAGATCGAGAAGCGCTCGAGCGCGCCGCCGGTGAACACGCCGACCAGGCCGAGGAGCCCCCGCGCCTGGTCGAAGTAGGACTTGAGCGCCGCGGTGTCGATGCCGGGCGTCGGGATGGCGACCCCGAGGCGGTAGACGGCGAGCGCGACCGCGGTGAAGAGGAGGCGCCGCCTGAGCTCGGGCACGCGGGGGGCGTTGGCGAAGCCTTCAAGCATCGAGCACCTCCGCGCTGCCGCCCGCGGCGGCGATCAGCTCGCGGGCGCGCTTGCTGAATGCCTGCAACCGAACCGTCAGTGCGTGCGGCAGCGTACCGTCGGCGAGGCACTTGACGGGGTGCCGGCCGCGCACCAGGCCGCGCGCGCGGAGCTCCTCGGGCCCCACCGTGCTGCCCGCCGGGAAGGCCGCGAGCTGGCCCAGGTTGACGACGGCGTAGGGCACGCGCGAGACCGGGCGGAAGCCGCGCTTCGGCAGCCGGCGCTGGAGCGGCATCTGGCCGCCCTCGTAGCCGGGCGGGCTGTTGCCCCCCGAGCGCGAGCGCCGCCCCTTGTGGCCGCGGCCGGCCGTCTTGCCCTGGCCCGAGCCGGGCCCGCGGCCGACCCGCTTCGGCGCCCGCTTCGCGCCGGGGGCGGGATGGAGGTGGCCGAGATCCATGGGCTGCCCCTCGCTCGTGCTCACGCGCTCACTCCTCCACCGCCACCAGGTGCGCCACGGCGCGCAGCATGCCGCGCATCGCGGGCGAATCCTTGAGCAGGACCGCCTTACCGCGCCGCGTGAGGCCGAGGCCGCGCAGGGTGGCGCGCTGGCGCGGGCTCGTCCCGATCGCGCTCCGGGTGAGGGTGGCCTTGACGATGCGGTCCGTCATGCGCCGCGCAGCTCCGCCAGGCTCTTGCCGCGCAGCGCCGCGACCGCTTCCGGCGTCTTCAGCAGCCGGAGCGCCGCCATCGTCGCGCGCACCATGTTGTGCGGGTTGTTCGAGCCGAGGCACTTGGTGAGGACGTTCGAGATGCCGGCCAGCTCCACCACCGCCCGCACACCGCCGCCCGCGATCACGCCCGTGCCGTCGGAGGCGGGCTTGAGCAGCACCGCGCCGGCGCCGAAATTGCCGGTCACCTCGTAGGGGATGGTGCCGTCGGTGATGGGCACCGCGAGGAGGCTCTTCTTGGCCTCGTCGATCCCCTTGCGGATCGCCTCCGGGACCTCCTTGGCCTTGCCGAGCCCGAAGCCGACGTGCCCGTTGCCGTCGCCCACCACCACCAGCGCGCTGAAGCTGAAGCGCCGGCCGCCCTTCACGACCTTCGCCACGCGGTTGATGTGGACGACCTTCTCCTTCAGCTCGACGCCGTGGGCGTCGGTGATGATGCGGCGAGGCCCGCCGGAGGAACGTTCCGCCATAGGTCCTTTCTCAGAACTTGAGTCCGCCCTCGCGCGCCCCCTCGGCGACGGCACGCACGCGGCCGTGGTAGAGGAAGCCGTTGCGGTCGAACACGATCTGGTCGATCCCCTTCTCGAGACAACGCCGCGCGGCGAAGAGCCCCACCTGCTTGGCGGCGCTCACGTCCGCGGTCTTCTTGAGCTGCGCGCGCAGCTCGGGTGTGAGCGTCGAGACCGCGAGCAGCGTCTTGCCCGCGCTGTCGGCGATCACCTGCACGTAGGTGTGCCGGTCGCTGCGGAAGACGGAGAGCCGGGGCCGCGCCTCGGTGCCGCGCACCCGCTTGCGCACCCGCGCCCGGCGGCGTCCGCGCGCGACCGCGCCAGGATTGGTTCGCATCAGCGCGTCCCCGCGGCGCCCGCCGCCGCCTTGCCGGCCTTGCGGCGGATGCGCTCCTCGGCGTACTTGACGCCCTTCGCCTTGTAGGGCTCCGGCGGCCGGAGCTTGCGCAGTGCGGCCGCGGCCTGGCCGAGCAGCTCGCGGTCGGCGCCCTCGAGCGTGATCACCACCTGGCGGTCGACCTTGGCGGAGAGCCCCGGCGGCAGCCGGAAGTGGATCGGATGGGAGTAGCCGAGCGTCAGGACGACGAGGCCGCCGCGCGCCTCGGCACGGTAGCCGACGCCGTTGATCTCGAGCACGCGCGTGAAGCCCTTGCTGACGCCCGCGACCATGTTGCCGACCAGCCGCTGGGTGAGCCCGTGCAGGCTGCGCCCGCGGCGTGAGTCGTCCGTGCGCTTCACCACCACCGTGCCGCCCTCGACCGCGACCGTGACGTCCGGCACCACCCGCCGCTCGAGCTTGCCCTTCGGGCCCTCCACGCGCACCAGCCCGTCGCTGACGTGCACCTTCACGCCCGCGGGCACCGGGATGGGGAGCTTGCCGACGCGCGACATGGCCCTTCCTACCAGACCGTGCAGAGGACCTCACCGCCCACCTTCTCGCGGCGCGCGGTGCGATCGACCAGGATGCCCTTCGGGGTGGAGAGCACGTTGACGCCGAGCCCGCGCCGCACGGCCGGGATGTCCTTGACGCCGACGTAGACGCGCAGGCTCGGCCGGCTCACGCGCACGAGCCCGCTGATCACCGGCTTCCGCTGCGCGTCGTAGCGCAGGTCGACGTGCAGGACGTTGCGCGGCGTGGCCTCCACGACCGTCATGCCCCCGAGGTAGCCCTCCTCCACCAGCACGCGGACGATCTCCTCCTTCTGCCGGGACCACGGGACGTCCACGCTCGCCTTGCGGGCGTGGGCGGCGTTGCGGATGCGCGTCAGGAGGTCGGCGATGGGGTCGGTCATCATGCTCGTCAGCTCACCAGCTCGCTTTGGTGAGGCCGGGGATCTGCCCCTTGCGCGCGAGGTGGCGCAGACAGAGCCGGCACATGCGGAAGCGGCGGTAGAAGGCCCGCGGGCGCCCGCACAGCGGGCAGCGGTTGTAGGCCCGCACCTTGAACTTCGGGGGCCGCGACGCCTTCACCATGAGACAGGTCTTCGCCATGATCGGGTTTCCGTTCACGCCCGGAAGGGCATGCCGAGGGCCTTGAGCAGCGCCTTCCCCGGCGCGTCGCTGCGCGCCGTCGTGCAGATGACCACCGTGAGGCCCTTGATTTTGTCCACTTTGTCGAGGTTGATCTCGGGAAAGATCACCTGCTCGCGGAGCCCGAGGGAGTAGTTGCCGCGCCCGTCGAAGGCGCGGTCGGGCACGCCCTTGAAGTCGCGCACGCGCGGCAGGGTCACGTTCACCAGCCGGTCGAAGAATTCGTACATGCGATCGCCGCGCAGGGTCACCATCGCCCCGATCGGCATGCCCTCGCGCAGCTTGAAGTTCGCGATCGCCTTCTTGGCGCGCGTGACCACGGGCTTCTGCCCGCTGATCGCCGCCAGCTCCTCGACCGCGGAGTCGAGGAGTTTGGGATTCTGCGTCGCCTCGCCGAGCCCCATGTTGAGCACGATCTTCTCGAGGCGCGGCACGGCCATCGCGTTCGCGACGCCGAGGTCGCGCATGAGCGCGGGGGCGATCTCGCTGCGGTAGCGCTCGCGCAGACGGGCGACCATGCTCACTCGCCTCCCAGCGGCTCGCCGCAGCGCCGACAGACACGCTCGCCGTGGCCGTCCGCCAGCCGCCGGTGCCCGACGCGGGTCGGCTTGTTGCACTTGGGGCAGATGGGCACGACGTTGGACAGGTGGATCGACGCCTCCTTCTCCTGGATGCCGCCCGGTTGCTGGACGCCGCGCGGCTTCACGTGCCGCTTCACCATGTTGACGCGCTCGATGAGCACGCGGTCCCTGTCCGCGAGCACGCGCAGCACCTTGCCCGTCTTGCCGCGCTCCTTGCCCGCGATGACCATCACGGTGTCGTCCTTGCGCAGCCGCTGGAGCGCCATGGCTCAGAGCACCTCCGGCGCGAGCGAGATGATCTTCATGAACTTCTTGGCGCGCAGCTCGCGCGCCACCGGGCCGAAGATGCGCGTGCCGACCGGCTCGCGCGCGTTGTCGATCAGCACCGCCGAGTTGGTGTCGAAGCGGATGTAGGAGCCGTCGGTGCGCCCGACCTCCTTGGCCGTGCGCACGATCACCGCCTTCATCACGTCGCCCTTCTTCACCTTGGCGTTGGGGATGGCCTCCTTGACCGACACGACGATCACGTCGCCGATCGAGGCGTACTTGCGGCGCGTGCCGCCCAGCACCTTGATGCAGAGGACCTTCCGCGCCCCGCTGTTGTCCGCCACG
>JBKPBB010000019.1:0-2617 GCA_046744245.1 Thermodesulfobacteriota bacterium | reverse complement strand
CTGGGCTTCGACGTCGACGTGGGCATGCTCTTCCAGACGCCCGAGGAGGTCGCGCGCCAGGCGGTCGAGAACGACGTGCACGTGGTCGGCATCTCGACCCAGTCGGGGGGCCACAAGACGCTCGTGCCGCAGCTCGTCCAGGAGCTCGCGCGCCTCGGCGCCGCGGACATCGTGGTCACCTGCGGCGGCGTCATCCCGACCCAGGATTACGCCTTCCTCGAGAGTGCGGGCGTGAAGGCGATCTTCGGCCCGGGGACGAAGATTCCCAGGGCCGCGCGGCGGGTGCTCCAGCTGATCGGGGAAGGCGGAGGCACGGCGGCGAATGCCGCCATCGGCGCCTAGCCGCCCCGAGGCGCTGGCCGCCGACGTGCGCGCGGGGAGCCGCCGCGCGCTCGCCAAGGCGATCACGCTGGTCGAGAGCACGCGCGCCGACCACCAGCGCGCGGCGCAGCGGCTCCTCGAGATCCTGCTCCCCGACACGGGCCGCGCCGCCCGCGTCGGCGTGAGCGGCGTCCCCGGGGTGGGGAAGAGCACCTTCATCGAGGCCTTCGGCCTCCACCTGATCGGTCTCGGGAAGAGGGTCGCCGTGCTCGCCGTCGACCCCTCGAGCGCGCTCTCGGGCGGCAGCATCCTGGGCGACAAGACGCGCATGCCGCGCCTCGCGGCCGCGCCCGAGGCCTTCATCCGCCCGAGCCCGGCCGCGGGCTCGCTCGGGGGGGTGACGCGGCGGACGCGCGAGGCGCTCCTCGTGTGCGAGGCGGCGGGCTACGACGTCGTGCTGGTCGAGACGGTCGGTGTCGGGCAGTCCGAGTTCGCGGTCGCCTCGATGGTCGACTTCTTCCTGGTCCTCATGCTCGCGGGCGCGGGGGACGAGCTCCAGGGCATCAAGAAGGGCATCCTCGAGCTGGCCGACGCGCTCGCCATCAACAAGGCCGACGGCGAGAACGTGCGGCCCGCCGAGCAGGCCGCGGCGCAGTACCGGAGCGCGCTGCGCCTCTTCCGCCACGCAAGCGCCGGCTGGGACCCGCCGGTGGTGACCGTGAGCGCGCTCGAGGGGCGGGGGATGGACAAGGTCTGGTCGATCATCGAGGACCACCGTGGCAAACTCGGCCCGAGCGGCGCGCTCGAGCGCCGGCGGCGCGAGCAGCAGCGGGCCTGGTTCTGGACCATGATCGACGATGGCTTGAAGGGCCACTTCCTCGCGCGCGACGACGTCCAGCGCCTGCTCCCCGAGATGGAGACGGCGGTCGCGAGCGCGCGCTTGACGCCGACCGAAGCGGCGCGGCGGCTCCTGGCACTCCTTGACGAGGGCGGGGCGCGCGGCGGGCGGACGGCCGTCCGGTCGCGGCGGGCGCGGAGCGCGTAGGGCGGACGGGCTGCGCCGCTCACGCGGCGGACGTAAGTGTGCGCTTGGCCGCTTCCAGCGGGAGGTCCACGGTAAAGGTCGCACCGGCGCCCGAGCCCGCGCTCTCGGCCCGAACGACACCGCCGTGCGCCTCGACGATGTACTTGACGATCGCGAGCCCGAGGCCGAGGCCTCCTTTGCGGCCCCGCGACGCCGAGTCGCCCTGGCGAAAACGGTCGAAGAGGTGTGGCAGGAGCATCGGGTCGACGCCCTCGCCCGTGTCACGAACGACGATTCGCCCGATATCTGCGTCGCGTCTGACGCTCACGACGACGTCCCCGCCGGCGGGGGTGAACTTGAGGGCGTTGGCCACCAGGTTTCCGATGACTTGCTGCAGACGCTCGGCATCACCCAGCACGGCGACGCCGCCGCTCACGTCGCCGATCAGATGCACCTGCGCCGCCTCGGCGCGCGGCCGGTGCGATTCGACGACGTGCTGGGCCACCGCGGACAGGTCGACGCTCCCCGTGGTGATCTCCAGCTTGCCCGCGGCCGCACGTGAGACGTCGAGCAGATCCTCGACGAGCTTCGCTTGCAGCCGCGTACTCCGTTCGATGGTATCCAGCGCGCGGTCGCCGTCCGCAGGCGGCAGGCGGCCGGAGCGGAGCATCCGGCACCACCCCAGGATCGCCGTCAGCGGGGAGCGCAGTTCGTGTGAGACGATGGCGAGGAAGGCGTCCTTCGCGCGATTGGCCGCTTCCGCCTCCGCGCGTGCCGCGCGCTCACGAACGAGCAGCGCCGTCCTCTCGTCCTCCAGACGGCGCACCGCCGACGCGAGCCACGCCATCGCCAGGGCCGTGATGAAGAACAGGAGGATCCAAAAGATGTCGCGCTGGTCGGCGTACCACTTGGGGTGCGACTCGTCCGCCAAGTAGGCAAGAGGGACGAGAGCCACCGCCGCGCCGAAGAGCGCGGGTCCCATCCCGAAGAGCCAGGCGATGGCGAGAAGGACTGCGAAGAGCGGCGCGCTCGGCACACGGTCCATCACCGGCTCGAGGACCGCGGTCACGGCCAACGCGGCGGCGACGATGGCGGCGGCAGCCGTGTAACGAAAACCGGCCGTCGCCTTGCGGAGCGGCCGCAACCGGTCGAACGACATCGTCGCCCGAGCGAGGATAGCGACCACGTTCGCTCACTGCAACCGAGGCGGATCTTCTACCCGGCCGCATGGCCGGTTGCCGTCGTCGCGAGCCTGTCGGTCGAGGGTTCGAC
>JBKPBB010000366.1:0-3004 GCA_046744245.1 Thermodesulfobacteriota bacterium | reverse complement strand
GGGTGGGGCAGCGGCAGTGTCTGGGGAAACCACTCGACCGCGAGCGCGAGTTAGCCTCCGGATGATCGAAGGCGGCCTTCCAGAGGGTAAGCGGCGCCAGGCCGAGCCCGGGAGGTTGCGCCGGGGCGGCTCTCGTCGGTCCATGACGGCGGTTGCGCGCCTGGAGCCGGCGCGCGTACGGGTCCTGCTCGTCGATGCGCAGACGGTCGTGCGCCAGGGCCTCCGACGCATCCTGGCGACGGACGACCGGATCGAGATCGTGGGCGAGACCGGAGACGGGCGCAGCGCCGTCGAGATGGCGGAGCAGCTGCAGCCCGACGTCGTCGTCATGGACATAACACTCCCCGAGCTGAATGGCATCGACGCGACTCGCTCGATCGTGGAGCGCGCCAAGCGCGCCAAGGTGCTCATCCTCACCACGGTGGCCGACGACATGGCCGTCCGGCGGGGCCTCAAGGCAGGAGCGTCCGGCTACCTCCTCAAGGCCTCGGAGGACATGGACCTCGTGAAGGCCGTCAGGGCGGTCGCTCGCGGCGCGTCCTCCTTCAGCCCCGCGGTCTCGCAGATGCTCCTCAGGGGCTATCTCGGAAGCCAGAGCGGGCGCGCGGTCGAGGACGACCTGGCGCTGCTCACCGAGCGCGAGCGCGAGGTCCTTCAGCACATCGCCGAGGGCAAGGTCAACAAGGAGATCGCAGCCGCGCTCTCGATCAGCGCCAACACCGTCGAGACGCACCGCAAGCGCATCATGGAGAAGCTCGACGTCCACAACACCGCTGGGCTGGTCCGCTTCGCGATGCGGAAGCGGATCGTCACCTGAGGCGCACGTCGTCGCCGCCCGCGTACCCCAGGATCCGTGGCGGAAGACCGGCAACCCACACGCTACACCCGCGTGCGCGATGTCCGCGTCCCGACCTTCCTCTACGGCACGGCGTGGAAGGAAGACGATACCGCCCTCCTCACCCGCATGGCCATCGACGCCGGCTTTCGCGGCATCGACACCGCCAACCAACGCCGCCACTACGACGAAGCCGCGGTCGGCGAGGCACTGACTGACGCCCTCGCCTCCGGCCATCTTCACCGCGAGGACGTCTTCCTCCAGACGAAGTTCACCTACGTCGATGGCCAGGACCACCGCCTTCCCTACGATCCCCGCGCGCCCCTCGCCACGCAGGTCGAACAGTCCTGCGCGAGCTCGTTGCAGCACCTCGGCGTCGACTACCTGGACTCCTACGTCCTGCATGGGCCCTCGGTCCGTCACGGCCTGAGCGCCGAGGACTGGGAAACCTGGGAGGCGATGGAGCGCCTGCACGGCGCCGGCAGGACGCGGCTCCTCGGCGTTTCCAACGTGAACGTCGGGCAGCTCGCGGAGCTCTACGCCGGGGCGTCCACCAAGCCCGTCATCGTGCAGAACAGGTGCTTCGCCGCGATGGGCTGGGATCGAGCCGTGCGGCAGTTCTGCGGCGAGCGGGACATCCTCTACCAGGGCTTCTCGCTGCTGACAGCCAACCGAGAGGTGCTACGGCATCGCCGAGTGCACGAGATCGCGTCGAGGACCGGCAGGACCGTGCCGCAGGTGATCTTCCGCTTCGCGCTCCAGGTTGGCATGACGGCGCTCACCGGAACGACGTCTGCTCCGCACATGGCCGAGGACCTGAGCGTCTACGACTTCGAGCTCCAGCCGGGCGAGGTGCGAGCCATCGAGGAGCTCGTGGCTTAGGCTGACCTCCGCGGGCATCGCGCTACCGCTCCGCTTGCCCTTTGGTGGCGCGCCTGCAATCGTCCGGCAGATGGCGTCGGCCGTCGATGGAGGCACCCATGGGCGACAAGTCACCCAAGTCGAAAGAGCGCGGCCAAAAGCAGAAGAGCGCCGCAACGGCACAGAGCGCGGCGGCGGCGAAGTCGAAGCAAGACAGCCACAGCCAGGCCAAGCCTCCGGCGAAGGTCGGAAGATAAGCGCGAGTCGAGAAGGAGCCCGCGATGGCGGCCGTCACCAACAAGACTGCGAAGCCCCTGAGCATCCCCCTGCCCCGCGGGAAGACGTTGCATCTGGGCCCCCGCAAGAGCGGACAGATATCTTCGCACGACCTCGAGCACCCGGCCCTCAGGAAGCTGGTCGACGCGGGCGCGATCGAGATCGTCGCGGAGAATTCGGGGTCGGGCGGAGGAGAGGGAGACGTCAAGCACGGCCGAGCCCCGATGGGCGGCGAGACGGCGGGCCGCGGCGGTCGGCGCAGCGGGGACCGCTGAGCCTCGACCTGGGAGACGACACATGGCGCGGAAGAAGAAGACGACGGCCCGCTTGCGCGCTTCGCTCAAGCGCAAGGTGCGCAAGCGGCAGGAGCGCAATTCCGGTCACAAACGCGTCCGGGGTACCCGGAAGCGGAAGTAGCGCCTACCCGTCGCTCGTGTACGCGTGAGAGGGCATCGCGATGGGCGCTGACGCGTCGTTCTGGAAACGGTGCTCCACCTGCAAGAAGGAGCTGCCGTTCGCCGGCACGTACTGGGCCTGCAACGTGTCGACCTGCAACCGTCCGCGCACCGCCCTGGTGTTCTGCTCGGTGCCCTGCTGGGACGCGCACGTGCCCATGCTTCGCCACCGTGATGCGTGGGCAGAGGAGCGACGATCGCCGACCGCGGCGGAGTGGGCCCGGGAGCAGCGGGAGGCGGAGCGGAAGGAGCGCCGGCGTGCGGACCGCGCTCGCCGCGGCTCCAGTTCGTGAGGGGACGCGCCGGACGAGCTACACGGCGCCGCTGCCCCGCGAGATCGAGACCGCTCCCAACTACGACACGATCCCGGGCACGCCCCGCGGCCGAGAGCCGGCGGCCCTGGCCCGCGGTCACGCGGGGGCGTCTCTTCAAGGCGGCAGGTAGACGGAATCGCGATTATCGGACGACGCGCGAAGACCCCGTCGGAGCGTCTTCTCCCTCCTCCTCCCTACGCTACGGTAACGGGGAGGAGTCTACGTGAAACGGGTGGCTGGCGGCTGGCCGCACGACACCAAAG
>JBKPBB010000139.1:0-7303 GCA_046744245.1 Thermodesulfobacteriota bacterium | reverse complement strand
ACTTCCCGCTCCCCGTGGTCCCGGTGACCAGCACGAGCCCGCGGCGCTCGCTCGCGATCCGCTCGATCACGGGCGGCAGGTTCAGCTCCGCGATCTGGCGCACACGTGCGGGAATCAGGCGGGGCGCCGCCTGCAGCTCCCCGCGCTGGTAGAAGACGTTGACGCGGAAGCGGCCGAGCTCCGGATGGCCGAAGCCGGCGTCGCCCTGCAGCTGCTCCCGCAGGCGATGGCAGTGGTGGTCGGAGAGGAGCTCCTGGGCGACTACCACTGCGAGCAGCTCAAGCGCGGGCTGCAGGTGGACGCCGGCTACGGCCATCCCGAGCTCGGCCGCTTCCGCGTGAACGTCTTCTACCAGCGCGGCGAGGTGCAGGCCGCGCTGCGCCTGATCCCGCCACGCGTGCGGCAGATCCGCGAGCTCAGCCTGCCGCCGATCATCGAGCGCATCGCCTCGGAACGGCGGGGACTCGTCCTCGTCACCGGCACCACCGGCAGCGGCAAGTCCACCACGCTCGCCGCCATGATCGACCACATCAACCGCACGGCCGACCGCCACGTCATCACCATCGAGGACCCGATCGAGTACCTGCACGAGGACGAGAGCTCGATCATCACCCAGCGCGAGATCGGCGCCGACTGCGTGAGCTTCGCGGCGGGCCTGAAGGGCGCGCTCCGCCAGGACCCGGACGTCATCCTGGTCGGCGAGATGCGCGACCTGGAGACCATCGAGACGGCCATCCTGGCGGCCGAGACCGGCCACCTCGTCATGTCGACCCTCCACACCCTGGATGCGGCGGAGACGGTGACGCGCGTCATCTCCGCCTTCCCGGACCACCAGCGCGGGCAGGCGCGGCTCATCCTCGCGAGCATCCTGAAGGGCTGCGTCAGCCAGCGGCTCGTGCCCCGCGCCGACGGCCACGGCATGGTCCCGGCCGTCGAGGTCATGGTCTCGACCGGCCTGGTGAAGGAGTGCATCACGCAGCCCGAGCGCACGCGCGAGATCCGCGATGCGATCGCGCGTGGCTACACCACCTACGGCATGCAGACCTTCGACCAGTCGCTGATGGCGCTCTGGCGCGAGGGGCTCGTCACCTTCGAGGAGGCGCTCGCGCAGTCGACCAATCCCGACGACTTCGCGCTCAAGGCGCGCGGCATCTCCTCCACCAGCGACGCGCGCTGGGAAGACTTCGACAAGGAGGGGGGGGAAGCTGCGGAGGAGCCGATCAAGGTCGACCGCTTCTAGCGGCCGCCGGCCGCGCCCGGCCCCGACGCCGCTCGACGTGGCGGCGCGGCTCTTGAAGCGCGCGCCCGAGACCGAGGCGCGGCTCGAGGCGCGGCTGGTCGCCCTCGGCTACCGGCGCGAGACCGCGGCTGCCACCGTCGCCCGCTGCCGCGAGCTCGGCTACGTCGGCGACACGGCCTTCGCGCAGGAGCGCGCGCGGACGCTCAGGGCGCGCGGGGCGGGGAGGCTCCGCATCGAGGCGGATCTCACGGCGCGCGGGCTCCGCGAGGCGCTGATCGCCGAGGCGGTCGAGGCCTCGCGCGCGGGGGAGCCGGAGGCCGCGTGGGCACGGAGGGCGCTGCGCGGCGTGTGCGACCGGCGGCGGGCGTGGCGGCTCCTCCTGGCGCGGGGGTTTCCGGAGGAGGTGGTGGTCGAGGTGCTGGGGGAGGTGGAATGACCGCCGCCTGCACGCATTCGAGTCGCCCGCGTGGTACACGGGCGCGAGGGGTATCGCTGATCCGGGCTCGGGCCTCGCGCGCCGCGTACGAGGCGTCGTAGAGGAAGGTCGCCCGCTCGACGATCTCGCGGTTCGCGTGCGCGGGCGCCATCCGTCAGCCTGGACGTTCGAGACGGCCCCGAGGTTGCGGTGCTCGCCGGTTGCCGCTCCGGGACGGAGCCGGTAGAAGCATTTTCGTGACCGGGGACCAGATCCGCGAGGGCTTTCTCGACTTCTTCCGCCAGCGCGGCCACACGGTGGTCCCGAGCGCGCCGCTCGTGCCCGAGAACGACCCGAGTCTCCTCTTCACCAACGCGGGCATGGTGCCTTTCAAGCAGGTCTTCCTCGGCAAGGAGACGCGCCCCTACCGGCGCGCCGCGAACTCGCAGAAGTGCCTGCGGATCAGCGGCAAGCACAACGACCTCGAGCAGGTGGGGCGCGACACTTACCACCACACCTTCTTCGAGATGCTCGGCAACTGGTCCTTCGGCGATTACTACAAGCGCGAGGCGATCGAGTGGGCGTGGGAGCTCCTCACCAAGGTGTGGAAGCTGCCCAAGGACAAGCTCTACGCCACCGTCTACACGACCGACGACGAGGCGGCCGCGCTCTGGGCCGGGCGGACCGACGTCGGCCGCGACCGCATCCTCCGCTTCGAGGCGGAGAACTTCTGGGAGATGGGCGAGACCGGGCCGTGCGGCCCGTGCTCCGAGATCCACATCGACCGCGGCCCCGCGGCGTGCGACCGGCGCGCCGACGAGACGCACCGCTGCGCCGTCAACGGCGGCTGCGCGCGCTACATCGAGCTCTGGAATCTGGTCTTCATCCAGCACAACCGCGACGCCGAGGGGAAGCTCTCCGACCTGCCCGCCCGGCACGTCGACACCGGCATGGGCTTCGAGCGCATCTGTACCGTGCTCCAGGGCGTGGGCGACAACTACGCGATCGACCTCCTGCGCACGGTCGTGGAGGCCGGCGAGCGGCTCTCGGGCAAGCGCTACGGCGCCACCGAGCGCGACGACGTCTCGCTGCGCGTGATCGCCGACCACGGCCGCGCCGTCACCTTCCTCGTCGCCGACCACATCCTGCCCTCGAACGAGGGCCGGGGCTACGTGCTCCGCCGGCTGCTCCGGCGCGCGGCGCGGCACGGGAAGCTCCTCGGCCTCGAGCGGCCCTTCCTGCACGAGGTGGTGGGCGCGGTGGTGCAGGCGATGGGGCGCGCCTACCCGGAGGTCGCCCAGCAGCACCGCCGCATCGCCGAGGTCGTGAAGGGCGAAGAGGAGCGCTTCTCGGCGACCCTCGACCGCGGCCTCGCGCTGCTCTCGAGCGAGGTCGAGAAGGCGCGGGCCGCCAAGGCGCGCGTGCTCTCCGGCGAGGTCGCGTTCCGCCTCTACGACACCTACGGCTTCCCGCTCGATCTGACCGAGGACATCGTCGCCGGTGAGGGTCTCGCCGTCGACAAGGACGGCTTCGAGCGCGCGATGGAGGCGCAGCGCGCGCGCGGCCGCGGCGCGCAGCGCTTCGCCGACGCCGAGGCCGCCCCGGAGATGATCGCGGGCGGCGCGCTCGCGAGCCGCTTCGTGGGCGACCGCATCGTCGAGTGGGAGTCGGAGGTGCTGGCACTCCTGGTCGACGGCCAGGCGACGCGCGGGCCGGTGCGCGCCGGGACGGCGGTCGACGTGGTCACCGCCGAGACCCCCTTCTACGCCGAGTCGGGGGGTCAGGTGGGCGACCGCGGCTGGCTCGAGACCGGGGCGGGCGCGAAGGTCGAGGTGACCGACACGCAGAAGCTCGCGCCCACGGTCGTCGCCCACCGCGGGGTGGTGCGTGAGGGTGCGCTCGCGGTGGGCGACCGCGTGCGTCTGCGCATCGATGCCGCGCGCCGCGACGCCGCGCGCTTGAACCACTCCGCGACGCATCTCCTCCACGCAGCCCTCCGCCGGCGCCTCGGCGAGCACGTGAAGCAGGCGGGCTCGCTCGTCACCCCCGAGCGCCTGCGCTTCGACTTCAGCCACCACGGGCCGGTCGACGATGGCGCCCTCCGCGACATCGAGGACGAGACCAACGCCTACATCCGCGCCAACGCCGAGGTGACCACGGAGGAGATGTCGTACGACGACGCCATCAAGGCGGGGGCGCTCGCCTTCTTCGGCGACAAGTACGGCGACCGCGTGAGCGTGGTGCGCATGGGGGACTTCTCGACCGAGCTGTGCGGCGGCACGCACGTGCAGCGCACCGGCGACATCGGCGTGCTCAAGCTCCGCGGCGAGAGCGGGGTCGCCGCCGGGGTGCGGCGCCTGGAGGCCGTCTCCGGCGAGGGCGCGCTCGAGCTGATCCGCAGCCACGAGGCGGTGCTGCGCGACATCAGCGCGCTCCTGCGCACCCCGGGCGAGGAGGCGGCGGCCCGGCTGGAGAAGCTCCTCGCCCAACAGCGCGAGCTGGAGAGGCGGATCGCCGAGCTGCAGGGGAAACTCGCCGGCGGCGCCTCGCGCGACCTCCTCGCCGACGCGCGCCACGTGGACGGCATCACCGTGCTCGCCACGCGCGTCGAGGGCCTCGACGAGAAGGGGATGCGCGAGATGGTGGATCGCGTCCGCGATCGGATCAAGTCGGGCGTGGTCGTGCTGGGCGCGGCCGACGGCGAGCGCGCGCTCCTGGTGGCCGGGGTGACGAGGGATCTCACCAGCCGCTACCACGCCGGCAACATCATCAAGCAGCTCGCGCCGCTGGTGGGCGGTGGGGGCGGCGGACGGCCCGACTTCGCGCAGGCCGGCGGGAAGGATCCCGCGCGGCTCGACGAGGCGCTCGCCGCCGCCTACGAGCTGCTCGGCGCCGGGAGCCGCTGAGCTTGGCCGAGACCGCCGCCGCACCCGCCGAGCTCCGCTTCGCCGACGCGCGTCTCTTCCGCGAGCTGCTCGGCCAGCACGACGAGCACGTGAAGGCGCTCGAGCGACAGGTGGGCGTGCGCATCGACGTCGCCGACTCGACCCTCACGCTGCACGGCGACCCGCTGGAGACCGAGCTCGTGAGCCGCGTCCTCCTCCAGCTCTACGGGCTCCTCGAGAGCGGCTATCCGATCTACCCCTCCGACGTCGACTACGCGCTGCGCATCCTCTCCAGCGACCGCAACGCGAAGCTGCGCGACATCTTCCTCGACACGGTCTTCATCTCCGCGCACAAGCGCGTCATCACGCCGAAGAGCGTGGCGCAGAAGGAGTACATCGACGCGATTCGCAACTTCGACATCGTGTTCGGCATCGGGCCGGCGGGGACGGGGAAGTGCGTCGCCGGGTCCTCGCTCGTGCTCACGACGCGCGGTCTCGTTCCCATCGCCGCGCTCGGCGAGGGGACCGCGCCGGGCGAGTACCGACCGATCGATCTCGAGGTCGCGAGTCTCTCCGGCAGGGCGCGGGCGAGCCACGTCTACAACGGAGGCCACTCGCGTACGCTGCGCTTGAGGACGCGTCTCGGCCGCGAGATCGAGGTGACCCCCGAGCATCCTCTCCTGCGGCTTCGAACCGACGGCGTCTCGGTCTGGCAGCGTGCGGAGGAGCTCCGGACCGGTGACCACGTCGCCGTGCAACGGGGCCAGGCGATGTTCGGCGGGGATGCCGCGGAGATCACCGCTATCGAAGAGGGCGAGGCCGACGTCTACGACCTCACCGTCCCCGGCTCGCACTCCTTCTGCGCGAACGGCTTCGTCAACCACAACACCTACCTCGCGATGGCCATGGCCGTCGCCGAGCTCATGAAGAACAGCTTCAGCCGCATCATTCTCACGCGCCCCGCGGTCGAGGCGGGTGAGAAGCTCGGCTTCCTCCCGGGCGACCTGGCCGAGAAGGTGAACCCCTACCTCCGCCCGCTCTACGACGCGCTCCACGACATGGTCGACTTCGATCGGGCCCGGCGGATGGTCGAGCGAGGCACGATCGAGGTGGCGCCGCTGGGATTCATGCGGGGCCGCGCGCAACCGGTCACGAGCCGAGTGCTCACTCATCTCGGCTGGCGTCACATCGGAGAACTCGTGCCGGGCGACTACGTCATCGGGTCGGATGGTCGGTCCACGCAGGTGCTCGGCGTCTATCCGCAAGGCGAGAAGGAAGTCTTCCGGGTGACGGCTACGGACCGCGCGTCGACACGGTGCTGTGCGGATCACCTGTGGGCCGTGCTGACTCCCGAGGACCGCTGGCGAGGCAACGGCCCGCGGGTGCTTACCCTGCGGGAGATGCTCGACCGGCTGCGAACCGCGCACCAGCACCGTTTCGAGCTACCCATGCTGAGTGCTCCGGTCAGATTCGCGCCGTGCGACGTGCCGCTCGACCCCTACGGGCTCGGGCTGCTCCTCGGCGACGGCTGCCTCACTGGAAGGACCACGCCCGCGTTCGCGACTGGGGACGCCGAGCTGGCCTGCTCCCTCGAGTCCTCACTCGAGGGAATCGAGGTCGCACACGAGACGGGAGTTGACTACGTCCTCCGACACCGCCTGGGAGGGCGAGGCGGATTGAGGATTCCCAATCCGGTTACCGTCGCGGCTCGCTCTCTCGGCTCGTGCGGCGTCCGCTCGAACACGAAGTTTGTCCCGCCGGAGTATCTCTTCAACGCGCCGGACGTGCGATTGGCAGTCCTCCAGGGACTCTTGGACACGGACGGAGGACCCGTAGTGCAGGACAGCCGAAGTTGCCGGATACAGTTCTGCACTACCTCCGCGCAGCTCCGGACCGACGTAGTCTTCCTCGTGCGGTCTCTCGGTGGAGTCGCGTACTGGCGCACGCGCGCGGCGGCGGGTCGGAAGCCTGGGAGGGCCAACGGCCGGGACGTCGCCTATCGGTCCGACGCGTACGTCGTGGACATCCGTCTGCCAGCCGGCATCGTACCGTTCCGGCTCGGCCGCAAAGCGGAAAAATATGCCGCGATGGGCGGGGGCCGCCCGATGCGATTCATCAAATCCGTCGAGCCGGCGGGGGCCGAGGAGTGCGTCTGCATCCGCGTCGCCGCCCCAGACTCCCTCTACGTCACGGATGACTTCCTCCTCACGCACAACACCCTGAACGACTCCTTCGTCATCCTCGACGAGGCGCAGAATACGACCACCGAGCAGATGAAGATGTTCCTGACCCGCCTCGGCTACGGCTCGAAGGCGGTGGTCACGGGCGACGTCACGCAGATCGACCTGCCCGCGGGCAAGGCGTCGGGGCTCAAGGAGGCGGCGGCCGTCCTGCGCGCCATCCGGGGCATCCGCTTCATCACCTTCACCGAGCGCGACGTGGTGCGCCATCCGCTCGTGCAGGAGATCATCACCGCCTACGACCGAGCGGAGCGGTGAGGTGCAGGTCACGACGAACACGCGCGGGCGGCGTGCGCCCGCGCTGGCGGCGCGGCTCGGGCGGCACGCGCGCCGGCTGCTGCGCGGTCTTCGGCTGGGCGGGGCCGAGCTTTCCGTCGTCCTGGTCTCCGACCGCGAGATGCGCGCGCTCAACCGGCGCTGGCGGCGCCGCGACCGCCCGACCGACGTGCTCTCCTTCGCGCAGCGCGAGGGCGCGGGCGGCGCGCCCGACGGGCTCCTCGGCGACGTCGTGATCTCGGTCGAT
>JBKPBB010000098.1:0-4559 GCA_046744245.1 Thermodesulfobacteriota bacterium | reverse complement strand
CCGCATCATCGAGGATCGCGGCCATGAGCCGCTGCTCGCCCCGCTCTTCGCCCCGGCGCGGCCCGGCGAAGAACTGCTCCGGAACCATGACGTCCGGCTCGAGAAGCGTACTCAGTTGCTCGTCGTCCTTCATCGTGGCTTCCCCCATCGTGGCTCCCCCTCCTCGCAACCGGGCTCGCGGGCGACAGCAGGTTCCATGCCAGCTAGGAACTCACCGATATCTGCGGCACGCACGCCGCTCGCTGAAAAAAAGGGAGGGTTGGATTGTAGCTTCTACACCTCGAGGGTGGAGCGGCACCCTGCTAGTTTTCCTCACCGGACCCGGCGCCGCAGCGACGGTCGCCACTGGCATCCCCATTGCATCGGGACGCAACGCCGTAGGGAGTCCGCTCCGCAGCGGAAGCGCCGCAGGGAGGCAGGAACTCTGTGCTAGACGGCGACTACATCGGCACACAGGACTTCGTGACCTTCGAGGACGTGGAAGCCATAGCCAGCAACGGGCTCGGACTCCTCTGTCGGGTGAGTGGCAAGGAGGTCTGGGTCCCGTACGCCAACATGGCGAGGCGCGAGCGTACGGTGCGCAGACCAGGCGACCGTGGTCGCCTGATCGTTCCGCACTGGCTGGCGGTCAACTTGGAGCTCCTCGAGCGCGCGGCCTGATCGAGCCGCGGACCACTCACCGGCCCGGGCCTCGCGGGTGTCCGGGGTAGAGGCTCGCCGCGATCTTCGCCGGGGCCTGGCGGCCCGCTTCGAGGATCTGCTCGCCGCTCGCGTCCGCGTACAGCTGGAGCAGCCGGGCCACGAGCCCAGTCCATCCGGTCTGGTGGCTCGCCCCGATGCCCGCGCCGTTGTCCCCGTGGAAGTACTCGTAGAACAGGAGGTGGTCGCGGAAGTGGGGGTCGGTTTGGAGCTTTTCGGCGCCGCCGAACACCGGCCGGCGGCCGCGCTCGTCCCGCACGAAGAGGCTCGCCAGACGCCGCGCGATCTCGGCGCTCACCTCGAACAGGTTCATCGCTCGGCCCGAGCCGGTCGGGCAGTCGACGGTGAATCCGGCGCCGTAGTACGCGTAGAGCTGCAGCAGCGCGCGGATGAGGAGCGCGTTGATCGGAGCCCAGATCGGGCCCCGCCAGTTGGAGTTCCCGCCGAAGGTCCCATACGAGGACTCCGCCGGCTCGTAGTCGACCCGGTACTCCTGCCCCTCGACCGTGAGCACGTACGGCTGGTCGCGGTGATACCGCGAGAGGGAGCGAATCCCGAAGGGGCTCAGGAACTCCTCCTCGTCGAGCATCCGGGCGAGCACCCGACGGAGCTTCGCCTCGTCGAGGAGGGCCAGCATGCGGCGGCCGGCCACGCCGGGGCGGTCCAGGGGCGCCACCGCCTGCACGAGCTCGGGGTGATGGGCCAGGAACCGCTCGACCCGCTCGACCACACTCGGGAAGCGCGCGATCAGGTCGGCCTCGATCACCGTGGCCGCGCACAGCGGCAGCAGCCCCACGAGTGAGCGCACCTTGAGCCGGACGGCCCGCCCGTCGGGGAGCCGGAGCTGATCGTAGAAGAAGCCGTCCGCCTCGTCCCACAGCCGGTCGTGGCGGCCTCCGACCCGGTTCATGGCGGCGGCGATCCACAGGAAGTGCTCGACGAACTTGAGGGCCATGTGCTCGTAGGCGGGGGCGCCGGCCGCGAGCTCGAGGGCGATCTCCAGCATGTTCTGGCAGAACAGCGCCATCCACGCGGTGCCGTCGGCCTGCTCCAGGAAGCCGCCGGTCGGGAGCGGGGCGCTCCGGTCGAACACGCCGATGTTGTCGAGGCCGAGGAACCCGCCCTCGAAGACGTTGCTGCCGCTCGGGTCCTTGCGGTTCACCCACCAGGTGAAGTTCATGAGCAGCTTCTGGAAGGCGTGGCTCAGGAACTCGACGTCGCCGTGGCCCCTCACCGCCTTCTCGATGTTGTAGAGGAACAGCGTGGCCCAGGCGTGGACCGGCGGGTTCACGTCGTTGAAGTTCCACTCGTAGGCGGGGATCTGGCCGTTCGGGTGCAGGTAGGACTCGCTGAGCATCAGCGCGACCTGCTGCTTGGCGAACTCGAGGTCCACCACGCCGAGCGCGACCGCGTGGAACCCCAGGTCCCACGCGGCGTACCACGGGTACTCCCACTTGTCGGGCATCGAGATGATGTCGTCGTTCACCACGTGGAACCATTCGCGGTTGCGTACCCGGGGCCGGGGGGCTACCGCCCATGGGTGCGCGTCGTGCTCCGCGAGCCAGCGGTCGAGGTCGTAGTAGTAGTACTGCTTGTTCCAGAGCATCCCCGCGAGCGCCTGCCGCATGACCCGCCGCTCGTCCGCGCCGAGCGACGCGGGCGTGATCGAATCGTAGAACTCGTCGGCCTCGCGCGCGCGGGCCCGAAACACATCGTCGAACGCCTCGCCGGACGGATCGGCCGGCGCGCCCTCGGTGAAGCGCAGCCGGACCACGGCCGACTCGCCCGGCGGCACGGTGAGCCGGTAGTGCGCCGCCGCCTTCGTCCCCGTCCGGGCCGGGTTGACCGTGTCCGCGCCGCCGTGGACCACGTGGTCGTTGATCCCGTCCTTCACGTATCGGTGCTGGTTCGGGATGCCGAACAGACGCTCGGTGTTCGTCTCGTTCTCGCAGAAGAGGAGAGGCGCCTCGCCCGCCGGGACCAGGAACCGCTGCCCGAGGCGGTAGTGCGAGGCGAGGATCGCGCTGCGGCCCGGTGCGCCCCCGTCGGCCGCGGCGAGCGTCGGCTTCGGCCGGCGGGACCTCCAGGTCCAGCGGTTGCGGTACCAGAGCGTGGGCAGGACGTGCAGCGGGGCCGGGCCCGCGCCGCGGTTGGCGGCGGTGATGCGGATCAAGATGTCGTCGGGCGTGGCCTTCGCGTACTCGACGAAGACGTCGAAGTAGCGGTCGTCGTCGAACACGCCCGTGTCGATCAGCTCGTACTCGAGCTCGCGGCGGCTGCGGCGGCGATTGGTCTCGACCAGGTCGGCATAGGGGAAGGCCCGCTGCGGGTACTTGTAGAGGTAGCGCATGTAAGAGTGGGTGGGCGTGCAGTCGAGGTAGTAGTAGTACTCCTTGACGTCCTCGCCGTGGTTGCCCTCGGCGTTGCTCAGGCCGAACAGCCTTTCCTTGAGGATCGGATCGGCGCCGTTCCACAGCGCGATCGCGAAGCACAGCCGCTGCTTGTCGTCCGAGATGCCGGCGATCCCGTCCTCCCCCCAGCGGTAGGCGCGCGAGCGGGCGTGGTCGTGCGGGAAATACTCCCACGCCTCGCCCGTGTCGCTGTAGTCCTCGCGTACGGTGCCCCACTGCCGCTCCGAGAGGTAGGGCCCCCACCGCTTCCAGGGGAGCAGGCTCGCGTTTGCCTCCTCGAGCCTGCGCTGCTCGGCGCCCGGCATCGTCGTCCTCACGCCGGCCGGCCGGCGCGCAGGTGCCTCGACGTCCGACGGCACGGGGCGATCGTGCGCCACGCCGCGGGTCGGCCGCAAGCGGCGCGCCTCTTCCCGCCCGGCATGCGGCTCCGCCATGATCCCGCCGGTGCGGATCGGCGTGGTGCTCCCCAACTACGGCCCGCTCGCGCGTCCGCCGCCGGGGGCGCGTCCAGGTTGCGCCCGGAGGCCGCGGAGCACGTTGCATCGGCGGCTCGCACGCGAGTAAGACGGTCGTCATGGAGAACGGCGCGCGCACGAGCTACCACGTCTGCCCCCTGTGCGAGGCCACCTGCGGGCTCGAGATCCGCACCCGCGGGCGCGAGGTGACCGGCATCCGCGGCGACGAGGCGGACGTCTTCAGCCAGGGCTTCATCTGTCCCAAGGCCTACGCGCTCAAGGAGCTCGACGCCGACCCGGACCGCCTGCGCGTCCCGCTCGTGCGCCGGGGCGGCGTGCTCGCGCCCGCGACGTGGGACGAGGCCTTCGCCGAGATCGACCGGCGTCTCGGGCCGATCCTCCGCGAGCACGGGCGCGATGCGGTGGCCGTGTACCTCGGCAACCCGAGCGCCCACAGCATGGCGATCGGCCTCTACGCCCAGGTGCTGCTGCGCGCGCTCGGCACGCGGAACCTGTTCTCGGCGAGCACCGTCGACCAGATGCCGAAGCAGGTCGCGGCGGGGCTCATGTTCGGCACCGTGCTGAGCATCCCCGTGCCGGACCTCGACCGCACCGACTACCTCCTCATCCTGGGCGCCAACCCCTTCGTGTCGAACGGCAGCCTGATGACGGCGCCGGACGTCCCCGGCCGGCTGCGTGCGATCCGCCGGCGCGGCGGCAAGGTCGTGGTCATCGACCCGCGCCGCACGCGCACCGCCGCCGAGGCGAGCGCGCACCACTTCATCCGCCCGGGTACCGACGCGTGCCTGCTCTTCGGCATCGTGCACACCCTCTTCGCCGAGGGCCTGGTGCGCCTGGGGCCGCTCGCGCCGCACGTCGCCGGCGTCGAGCAGGTCGAGGCGCTCGCCCGCCCGTTCACTCCCGAGGCCGTCGCGCCGTGCTGCGGGATAGACGCAGACGTCGTCCGTGGCCTCGCGCGCGAGCTCGCCGGCGC
>JBKPBB010000205.1:0-2065 GCA_046744245.1 Thermodesulfobacteriota bacterium | reverse complement strand
GCCTTTGCGCTCGACCAACGCATGCGGGCCGCCCTCCGCGCCCTGCAGCGGGTCGACTTCCAGATGGGCCGCCTGCTGCATCTCGTGTTCGCGCGGCGCCTGCACCGCCTGCTCGGCTTCCCGACGGCGGCGCGCTACGCGCAGGAGCGGCTCGGGCTCTCGCCGCGCAAGGCCCGGGCGCTGGTCGCGCTCGACCGGCGCAGCGCCGCGCTACCCGTCCTGGCGGCGGCGTATCGGCAGGGGGACGTCTCGTGGCTGCGGGCGCTCAGCCTCCTTCCCGTCGCCGACGAGGGCAGCGTGGCGGCCTGGGTGGCGCGCGCCCAGGCGGTCACCGTCCGCCGCCTCGTCGACGAGATCGAGTGGACGCTCGCCGTGCGCGACACCGGCGGGGAGGCCGCCGGCCCCCCGCCCCTCGGCGCGCGGCTCGTGCGGCCCGAGCGGCAAATGTGTGCGCACGCCGTCGACGCCGACATCACGTTCTTCGCCCCCGCCTCGGTCGCCATCCTCCTCCGGAGCGCGATCGCGAGCTTCACCCTGCCGACCGAGCCCTCCTGGCAGGGCCTCGAGCGCCTCCTCGACCACGTGCACCAGGAGTGGAGCACGCAACCGCGCCACCGCGATCCGATCTTCGCGCGCGACGGCTGGCGCTGCGCGGTCCCGGCCTGCACGTCGCGGCGGAACCTGCACGACCACCATCTCCTCTTCCGCTCCCGCGGCGGCGGCAATGCGCGCGACAACCGCATCACCGTCTGCGCCTGGCACCACCTGCGGGGCATCCACCAGGGCCGCGTGCGAGCCTGGGGCACGGCGCCCGACGCCGTCACCTGGGAGCTCGGCACGCGCCCCGGACAGCCGCCGCTGCTGACGCTGCAGGGTGACCGCTACATGGAGGGTCAGAGCTCATGACGTAGCCGGGTGACCCACTCTCGCCGCGGCCCCGCCCACCGCGTGCGCTTCAGGTCGACGCGACCGTGGCGGTCGAAGCGCACCCCCTCGCTCTCGAGGAACTCGCGCTGGATGTCGGCCCAGAAGCCGTCACGATGGCTGCAGCGGCCGGCCACGTTGATGACGCGCTGCCACGGCACGAGGTCGAGGAGCGGACCCTGCAGCGCGCCGAGCGCCATGCCCACCGCCCGCGCGCCGCGCGGCTGGCCGAGGATGGCGGCGACCTGCCCGTAGGTCACGACCCTGCCGCGCGGGACGCGCCGGACCACGCGGTAGACCAGGCGGTAGAAGGGCGGCGGACCGGAGCGGGACGTCGGCCGGCTCCGCTCACGCCGGCGGGGCCTCATCGCGCTCGGGTCGATCACCGCGCCGCCACCTCGGCGCCGACCAGCATCCCCGCGATGATACATCCCGCGAGCGCCGTCAGCGCGAGACCCACGCGCACCGATCTCGGCTCGTAGCGGAACGCGACCGTGTGCCGCCCCGCCGGTAAGAGCACGGCGCGGAACGCCAGGTTCGCGCGGTGAAGCGTCGCCGGCTGGCCGTCGACGTAGGCCTTCCAGCCCGGATACCAGGCATCGGTGCTGACCAGGTAGCCGCCCGCTTCCGTCGCCACGCTCCACGAAGTCTCGGTGGGCGTGTAGGAAAGGGCGCTCACCTGGTCGTCACCCCCACCCGTCACCGGGCGGACGTCGGCGGGGCCACTGATGACGGCCCGTGAGTAGACGGCTTCGGGCACGCTCCGCAGGATCTCCCGGGCCTGCGCGTCGCTCTCCGCCACGACCGCCTCGTGGACGACGAAACTGCGCGGCTGCACCTGGGCGAGCTCGCCGAGGTACACGCCGCCGTGCCGCTCCACGCTGCGGACGCCGCGCAGCGCCGACACGCTGGCGGCGACGACGTACTTCACGTTGAGCACCCTCAGCAGCGGGGACTCGATCGAGCCCACAAGCGTGCCGTACGCGATCCACGGCAGCCGGCCCGCGGCGTCGAGGTAAGCCGCGTACCAGCGTGTCGGGAAGTCGAGGCCGCGCACGTCGGCAAGGCCGTACATCATGTGCGCGTCGGGGACCAGGTCCTCGCCGAGCGCCGTCACGCGGTGGAGCGTCCGGTCCCCGGC
>JBKPBB010000339.1:0-8590 GCA_046744245.1 Thermodesulfobacteriota bacterium | reverse complement strand
GAGGAGCCCTCGGTGATCGCCGCGGCCTCGAGCGCGGCGCTGGTGGCGCGCGCGGCGGGCGGCTTCGTGGCGGAGGCGGATCCCGGGACGATGATCGGGCAGATCCAGCTCGTCGAGGTCCCGGACGCCGCGGCGGCGGCGGAACGACTGGGGGTGGCGCGGGCGCGGCTGCTGGCGGCGGCGCAGGACCTGACACCGGGGCTCTGCCGGCGGGGCGCCGGACCGCGGGACCTCGAGGTGCGGCTCGTGCGCACCAAGCGCCGGGGCACGATGGTCGTGGTCCACGTGCTGCTCGACACGGGCGATGCGATGGGGGCCAACGCGGTCAACTCGCTGGTCGAGGGCCTGGCCCCCATGGTCGAGGAGATCGCGGGGGGGCGGGCCTGCCTGCGCATCCTCTCGAACCTCGCCGATCGCCGGCTCGCGCGCGCGGCGGTGCGGATCCCGTTCGCCGCGCTCGCCCGCGCGGGCTTCGGCGGCGAGGAGGTGGCGGAGCGGATGATGTGGGCCTACGAATTCGCCGCCGCCGATCCGTACCGCGCCGCGACGCACAACAAAGGCATCATGAACGGGATCGACGCGCTCGCGGTCGCCACCGGCAACGACTGGCGAGCGCTCGAGGCCGGGGCACACGCCTGGGCGTGCCGCGGCGGCTCCTACACGTCGCTCACCACCTGGGACGTCGAGGACGGGCACCTGGTGGGGACGATCGAGCTGCCGATGGCGATCTCGACGGTCGGGCCGCTCGTGCAGTCCCACCCGTGCGTGGGGCTCGCGCTGCGCATCGTGAACGTCGCGCGCGCGCGCGAGCTCGGGGGGATCATGGCGGCGGTGGGGCTGGCGTCGAACCTGGCGGCGATGCGGGCGCTCGCCACGGAGGGCATCCAGAAGGGGCACATGGCGCTGCACGCGCGGGCGGTGTCGCACGCGGCAGGGGCGCGCGGGGAGAAGGCCGAGGAGCTGCGGCAGCGGCTCGTGGCTGCAGGAGAGGTCAAGATCGACCGGGCGCGCGAGCTGCTGCGCGCCCTGGAGGCGCGCTCGTGAGACCGTCTGCGCGCCGGGGCTCGGCGCCGCGCCCGTCCGCCCCGTCGCGCAGCGAAACGCCGTCGGGGAGTCCTGGCTAGGAGACAGACTCCTACAGCCGCCGCTCCGCCCGCAGCGCGACGCGCACCGACTCCGCCGCCGCCTCGACCGCCGCGAGCGGCCCCGCGAGCGCCGCCCGTGCCGCCTCGCCGCTTCGCTCGCGCCGCACACGGTCGAGCGCGTCGACGAAGGCCCGGTAGCGCGCGCAGAGCGCATCCAGCGCGTCGAGCGAGGCAGGCGCCGCGCCGGCGCTCCGCGCCCGCGCAGCGCGCGCGAACGCCTCCGCGCGCTCGAGCGGGTAGGTGAGCTCGGGCATGCTCTCGGCGGTGAAGCGCCCGCTCGCGACGAGGTCCGTCCCCTTGCGCGCCGTGAACACCAGCAACTCGGCGTGCGTCGCCGTGAGGCGCCCGTAGGTCCGCCAGAAGCAACCGGCGAAGAGCACGAGCGCCAGCGCCGCCTTGACCCTGGCCCCGCCGCCGCCTACGATCCCGCGTCTCGGTTCCGCATGGCCTCCGTCTCCCGTCTGCCGTCCATCTACTTCGAGAAGCTGCTCGAGAGCTCTCCGGACATCGTGGTCGCCGTCGATCGCCAGGGCACCATCACCTTCTACAACGACGGCGCGCGGCAGACCCTCGGCTACACGCCCGACGAGGTCCTCGGCCAGCACGTCACGCGCCTCTATCCCGATCTCGCCGAGGCCCGCAAGGTGATGGCGGCGATGCGCCAGGGGAAGAACTGCGAGACGACCTTCGTCATGAAGAGCGGCGCGAGCATCCCGGTCCTGATCGCGGGCTCGATCATCCGCGACGCCGAGGGCCACGAGCTCGGCTCGATCGGCTTCGCCAAGGACCTGCGCGAGATCCGCCGTCACGACCGGCTCGCCACCCTGGGCGAGGTGGCGATCGGGCTCGCGCACGAGATCAACAACCCGCTCGAGGTGATCGTCAACAACCTGAACCTGCTCGAGGCGCACGTGGCGCGTGTCACCTCGGACGAAGACTTCGTGGTCGAGGGGGAGCGTCTCGACTCGATCCACACGGCGCTCAAGCGCATCCAGCACATCGTGAACCAGCTGACCGAGATGGCGCACGGCTCGGAGTACGCCACGCGCGAGTATCTCCCCGGCACGCAGATGACCGACCTCCGCGCCGGGGGTGCGGGCGCCGACGGCGGGCGCGCGGCGGCGCTCGAGCCGCACGATCCGGCGCTCAGCGGCATCCGCATTTTGGTCGTCGACGACGACCTCGGGGTGTGCCAGTCGCTGCGCGATCTGCTCACGCAGGAGGGTTGCGAGGTGCTGGTCGCGACCGGCGGGCGCGAGGGGATCGCGCGCCTCGAGACGACGGTCGTCGACCTCGTGCTGAGCGACGTGGTCATGCCCGACCTGGACGGCTACCAGTTCTTCCAGGAGGTCTCGCGGCGCTGGCCCGGCCTCCCGGTGGTGCTCATGACGGCGTTCCATTTCGACAAGGACCACATCATCAAGCGCAGCCGCATGGCCGGCCTCGAGGACGTCATCTACAAGAAGCCGATCGACCCGCCGCGCCTGCGCGAGATCATCAAGCGCCACGCGCGGCGCGCACAGGCGGCCGCGGGCTGATGCCGGGAGCGACGGCGGCCGCCACGGCGGCCTATCGCGCGGCCCATGCCGAGCTGCCGGGAGCGCATTTCCGTACCCTCGACAGCCTCGCCGTGTCCTCGATCGGCCTGGGGACGTATCTCGGCGAGGAGGACGACCAGATCGATCGCGGCTACGGGCAGGCGATCGTCGACGCCGCCAACTCCGGCTGCAACCTGCTCGACACCGCCATCAACTACCGCGCGCAGCGCAGCGAGCGGGTCATCGGCCAGGCCCTGGTCGCCCTCGAGCGCGAGGGCGGCTTCACGCGCGAGCAGTTCGTGGTGTGCACCAAGGGGGGCTACATCCCCTTCGACGGCGGCGTGCCGGTCGATCCCGGCCAGTACGTGCGCGACACCTACCTGCGGACCGGCATCCTCCAGCCCGAGGACGTGGTGGGTGGCGGGCACGCGATGACGCCGCGCTATCTCGAGGACCAGCTCGGGAGGAGCCTCCGCAACCTGGGCCTCGCCGCCGTCGACGTCTACTACGTGCACAACCCCGAGACGCAGCTCGGCAGCATTCCCCGCAAGGACTTCCTGGTCCGTATCCGCGCCGCCTTCGAGATGCTCGAGCGACAGGTGGCGGCCGGCCGCGTCGGACGCTATGGCGTGGCCACCTGGAACGGCTTCCGGACCCGGCCCGACGCGCGCGAGCACCTCTCGCTCGCCGAGCTGGTGCGCGAGGCGGAGACGGTCGCCGGCCGCGGGCATCACTTCAAGGTGATCCAGCTCCCGTACAACCTGGCCATGCACGAGGCGTACTCCTCGGCCACGCAGGTCGTCGAGGGCGAGCGTCTGACGCCGCTCGAGGCGGCGGCGCGCTTCGGCATCGCGGCGGTGGCGAGCGCGGCGATCCTCCAGGGGCAGCTCTCGCGCCGCCTGCCGCAGGCCATGGTCGACGCGTTCCCCGGGCTCCAGACCTGGGCCCAGCGCGCCCTCCAGTTCGTGCGCTCGACGCCGGGGATCACCGCCGCGCTCGTCGGCATGAGCCGCCGCGAGCACGTGGCGGAGAACCTCGCCGTCGCGCGCGCCGAGCCGAGCGAGGCGGGCGTCGCCTCGCTCTTCCGGCAGGTCTGAGCGGTGGCGATCCGCATCACCCGCGTCTACACGCGCCGCGGCGACCAGGGCGAGACGGACCTGGTGGGCGGCTCGCGCGTCGCCAAGGACAGCCCGCGCATCGACGCCTACGGGACGGTCGACGAGCTGAACGCCGCCGTCGGCGTGGCGCGCGCCGTGAACGCGGCCGAGCACCGGCGCTCGCGCGCGGGTCGCGAAGTGGATGCGATCCTCCGCAAGCTGCAGAGCGAGCTCTTCGACCTGGGCGGCGAGCTCGCCACGCCGGCCGCGGAGTTCCGCCCCGGCATGTTCCGCGTCGGCGCGGCCGAGGTGACGGCGCTCGAGACGCTCATGGATCGCTGCCAGAAGGACCTCGCGCCGCTCAAGTCCTTCGTGCTCCCGGGCGGCGGGCGCGTGAGCGCGTTCCTGCACGTCGCACGCACCGTGTGCCGGCGCGCGGAGCGCGACGTGCTCCGCCTCATGCGGCACGAAGACATCGGCGCGTGGCCGCTCGCGTACCTGAACCGCCTCTCCGACCTGCTCTTCGTGCTCTCGCGCTGGATCGGTCACCACCTGGGCGAGCGCGAGTTCCTCTGGGAGCGACCGCTCCAGCGCGAGGCCGAGCTCCGGGCGCAGCGCAAGCGTTGAGCGCGGGAGCTACCCTCCCGATCTCGCCACCGCCAGGCCGAGCTGACGGCGCAGCTCCGCGTGGTCCGGGTTCACGACGAGCCCCCTCCGCAACACCGGGATCGCATCGGCATAGCGGCCGAACGCCATCAGCACCAAGCCGAGGTTGTAGTACGGTTCCAGGTAGTCGGGATCGATCGCCATCGCCCGCCGAAATTCGATCGCCGCGTCGTTGTACATGCTCTTCTTGAGGTAGGCGGCTCCCAGATTGTTGTGCATCCGGGCGGCCGTCCTCGTCAGCCCCTCCGCCGGCGAGCTGCGCCCAATGACGTCGGTGTAGTGGCGAATGGCGTCATCGTACCTCCCTTCCTTGTAGAGGACGTTCCCGATGTTGTTCAGTGCGTCCTGCCAACCCGGATACGCCTCGAGCGCCGCGCGATAGTGGGAGAGCGCGTCCTCGAACCGTCCCTTTTCCTCGAGCATCTGCCCCGTGTTGTTGTGGGCCATGAAGCTGCGCGGATTCAGAGCGAGCGTATGTGCGTAGAGCGTGGCGTCGTCCTTCCAGTGCGAGGCTTGCACGAAGCTCGAGGCGAGCAGGCTCGCGAGCGCGACGGGAACGACGATGCGCCGAGCGAGCGGTGCGAGCCTCCCCCAGGCGGCCGCGAGGCCAAGGGCCGGGCCGATCATCGGAAGATACAGGTAGTGATCCGCGACATTGGAGTAGTACTGGAAGTCGAACGGCACGAGACCGAGGACCGGCAGGAGCGCGGCGACGAAGAGAGCGACCGCAGCGGCCATCCGAGGCCGCGCACCACGGAAGGCCCACGCCGCGGCAAGGAGCGCCGCGGCCGGCATCCACGTGTAGGCCAATGCGCCGCTCGAGACGAGTGCCTGCGAGGTGCGTCCGTAGTCCGGGACGAGATGCAGCGGCAGGAGGAGCTGCCCGAGATAGAACGTGAGCGCATCCAGAGCGATCGCCGGCCGCAGCCAGATGGGCGCCACGAAGTGCAGGCGGCCCGCGGCCGGTTGAACGCGAGCCGCGATCAGAGTGAATGCCGCGGCGGCGACGAACCACGGGATCAACCCGCGCAGGCTTCCTGCCCAGCCACGCCGGTGGATCCCGCGGTTCAGGATGACGAGCAGAGCAGGGGCGACGACGGCCGAGGGCTTGGCCAGGAGCGCGCAGGCGAAGGCGCCCGATGCCCACAGGTAGGCGCGGCGGTTCTCGCGTTCGCGGAAGACCAGATACTGGCGGATGGCGAGCAGCGAGAAGAGCGCGGAGAGGAGATCCTTCGTCTCCGAAGCCCACGCGACGGCTTCGCTCTGCACGGGATGAAGGGCGAAGAGGAGCGCGCCGGCCAGCGCGGCCCTTCCGTCGTCCTCCGTGACGAGACGGCGCAGCACCGCGAAGACCAAACCGGCGTTGAGCGCGTGGAGCGCGACGTTGGTCAGGTGGAACGCCCAGGGCTTCGGCCCGACGACCGCCGCAAGCAGCCCCCAGAGCGTGTACGTGAGCGGCGCGTAGAGGTCTTCCAGCGGTGTCGTCCAGAGCGCCAGGAGACTCGCCGCCGAGGGGTGGGCGATCAGGGGATTCTCGGCGATGAAGGCGCGGTCATCCCAGAAGAGAAAGCCGTGACCCGCGGTACGGCCGAAGGCCGCACTGCAGGCCACAGCCAGAACCGCTGCGCAGAGTGCGCGTCGGTTCATTTCTCGGCGAGTCCCCGACTCGTCCTCTCCTCGCCGCCACGCTACGGCGCGGACGAACGCCGCGTCAAGCGCTGGCCCCCCGTCCCGCGCCGGTCGGGGCGGCCGCGGGCCCCGGGAACCCACCCCCGGCCGGCTCGGAGAGAGGGGGCCGCCTGCGGCCTGCGCCGGGCCACCCCGAGTCTCGCTGGCGAGTCCGCCTTGACCGTCGCCCGTCGCGTGCTATGCACGGGCAACCGCCGATGAAGCTCCCCATCTACTTCAAGCAGCTCCCGCTCGGCCCGATGCAGAACTACGTCTACCTGCTCGGCGACCCGAACACGCACGAGGCGGCGGTGGTGGACGCGGCCTGGGACGTCGACGCGATCGTGCGCACCGCGGAGAGCGACGGCTACCGCATCACGAAGGACCTCGTCACGCACTTCCATCCCGACCACCTGGGCGGGAGCCTCATGGGCCACCAGATCATCGGCGCCGCGGAGCTCACCGCGCGCGTGCCGGCCAAGGTCTACATCCACAAGGCCGAGCTGCCCTTCGTGCACCGCGTGACCGGGCTCTCGCAGTCCGACCTGGTCGCGGTCGAGGGCGGCGACGAGGTGGAGGTGGGCCAGCTGAAGGTCAAGTTCCTGCACACGCCCGGCCACACGCCCGGCTCGCAGTGCTTCCTGGTCGGCAACGCGCTGGTCTCGGGCGACACGCTCTTCATCGGCTCGTGCGGCCGCGTCGACCTGCCCGGCTCCAACCCCGAGGACATGTACCGGAGCCTCACCCAGGTGCTCGCCGCGCTTCCCGACGAGACCCTCCTCTTCCCCGGCCACAACTACGCCGATCGCCCGCGCTCGACGATCGGCGACGAGAAGCGCACCAACATGATGATGCGCTTCCGCAACCTGAAGGACTTCTTGTCGGTGATGGGAGCTGGATGAAGGAGCTCTACCAGCTCGGCGAGACGCCGCCGCTCGGCGAGGTGCCACGGCGGATGCTCGCCCAGGTCGTGCGCCAGGACCGCTTCGGCGAGCCGACCAGGGCCTTCAAGGTGGAGCAGGTCGAGGTGCCGTCGGAGCTCCGGCCCGACGAGGTGCTGGTCTGGGTCATGGCCGCCGGCATCAACTACAACAACGTCTGGGCCGCGCTCGGCACCCCGGTCGACGTGATCAAGAGCCGGCAGAAGGACCCCTACTTTCCCGACCCCAACCCCTTCCACATCGGCGGCAGCGACGCCTCCGGGATCGTGTGGAAGGTGGGCAGCGCGGTCCGCAACGTGAAGCTCGGCGACCAGGTCGTGATCCACTGCGGGGCGTGGAGCCAGGACGATCCCGTCGTCAAGTCGGGCGCCGATCCGATGTTCGGCCCGAGCTTTCGCATCTGGGGCTACGAGACCAGCTGGGGCAGCTTCGCGCAGTTCACGCGCGTGCAGGCGCACCAGTGCCTGCCGAAGCCGCCCGAGCTCTCCTGGGACGCCGCGGCCGCATACATGCTGGTCGGGGCGACCGCGTATCGCATGCTCGGCGCCTGGCCGCCGCACACGGTCCGGCCGGGCGACGTGGTCCTCGTCTGGGGCGGCGCCGGCGGCCTCGGCTGCCAGGCGATCCAGATCGCGCGCGCGATGGGCGGCGTCCCGGTCGCGGTCGTCTCGAGTGACGACAAGATCGAGTTCTGCACGCGCCTCGGCGCCAAGGGCTGCATCAACCGCAAGAAGTTCTCGCACTGGGGCATGCCGCCGCACTGGAAGGACACGGAGCGGTACGGCGAGTGGCTGAAGGGCGCGCGCGCCTTCGGCGCCGCTCTCTGGGAGGTGGTGGGCGAGCGCAGGAGCCCCCGCATCGTCTTCGAGCACCCGGGCGAGGACACCGTGCCGACCTCGATCTTCGTCTGCGAGACGGGCGGCATGGTCGTCATCTGCGCCGGCACGAGCGGCTACACCGCGGTCGCCGACCTCCGCTACCTCTGGATGCGGCAGAAGCGCTTCCAGGGCTCGCACTTCGCCAACGACGAGCAGGCGAAGGCGCTGAACGACCTGGTCACGGCCGGCAAGGTCGACCCGTGCCTCTCCGAGACCTTCACCTTCGAGCAGATCCCGCACGTGCACCAGCTCATGTACGAGAACCGCCACCCGCACGGGAACATGGCCTGCCTGGTGAACGCGCCGCGCCCGGGGATGCGCGAGCTGCCGCGCTGATCGCGGGTTGAGCCCGGGCCGCTCGTCGCCGTAGAATGCAACCGATGTCGGCGCTCCCCGAGCTGGCCTTCGAGTCGACGCGCACGCTCACGCAGGAGGAGTTCGCGGCCTGGGTCGCGGCCCGGTGGCGGGGCGACCTGAACCACTACGAGCTGCTGGACGGGAGGGTGGTGATGACGCCGCCGGCAGGGTATCCCCATGGAGCGATCGCAGCCGCGCTGGGCGGCATCCTCGAGCCGTTCGTCCGCCAGCGGAAGCTCGGCAAGTGCTTCGACTCGAGCCAGGGGTTCGAGCTGCCGTCCGGCGACACCGTCGAGCCCG
>JBKPBB010000497.1:0-4394 GCA_046744245.1 Thermodesulfobacteriota bacterium | reverse complement strand
GTGAGCGTGCCGATCTGGTTCACCTTGATCAGGATCGAGTTCGCCACCCCTTCCCGGATCCCGCGCGCGAGGATGTTCGTGTTGGTCACGAAGATGTCGTCCCCGACCAGCTGAACGCGCGTCCCGAGCGCTGCGGTGAGCTTCTTCCACCCCTCCCAGTCGTTCTCGCCGAGGCCGTCCTCGATCGACACGATGGGGTACCTGCCGACCAGCTCGCGGTACCAGCCGATCATGTCCTCCGCGCTCCGCTCGGCCCCGCCCTCGGCTCCGAGCCGATACCTGCCTCCCTGGAGGAACTGGCTGGCGGCGACGTCCAGGGCCAGCGCGACGTGCTCGCCGGGCCGGTAGCCGGCGCGCTCTATCGCCTGCACGATCGCCGTGAGCGCCTCGTCGTTCGAGCGGAGGTCGGGGGCGAACCCCCCTTCGTCACCGACCCCCGTGTTGCATCCCCGCTCGCGCAGCACCTTGCGCAGGTGGTGGAAGATCTCCGCCCCCGCGCGCAGCGCCTCCGCGAAGCGGTCGGCACCCAGGGGAACGATCATGAACTCCTGGAAGTCGAGGTTGTTGTCCGCGTGCGCTCCCCCGTTCAGCACGTTCATCATCGGGACGGGAAGGTCGCGGGCGTTCGGACCGCCGAGATACGCATGGAGCGGAAGCCCGCAGTGCCCGGCAGCGGCCTTTGCGACGGCCAGGGAGGCCCCGAGGATCGCGTTGGCGCCGAGGCGGGACTTGTTCTCCGTCCCGTCGAGCTCGATCAGGGTCGCGTCGATGTGAGCCTGCGCGGTCGCGTCGAGACCGAGGAGCGCGCGTGCGATCTCGCCGTTGACGTTCTCCACCGCCTTCCGCACCCCCTTGCCGAGATACCGTCGCGCGTCGCCATCCCGGAGCTCGACGGCTTCCCGCTCGCCCGTCGATGCGCCCGAGGGCACCGCCGCGCGGCCGCTCGCCCCGCTGGCGAGCGCCGCCTCGACCTCGACCGTCGGATTGCCGCGGCTGTCGAGGATCTCGCGAGCGACGATGCGGACGACTGTGCGTTCGCCGGCCATGGTTCACTGCCCTCCCTGCGTGTTCATTTCTCCAGCAGGACGGCGACGCCGGGGAGCGCCCTCCCTTCGAGAAACTCCAGGGACGCCCCGCCGCCGGTCGAGACGTGCGTCATCCTCTCCGCGACCCCCGCCTTCTCCACCGCGGCCGCGGAGTCGCCACCGCCGATGATCGTGGTCGCTCCCCGCAGATCTGCCAGCGTACGAGCGAGCGCGAGCGTGCCCCCTGCGAACGGCTCGATCTCGAAGACGCCCATCGGGCCGTTCCACACGACCGTCCGCGCGCCGCGCAGGCGCTCCCCGAATGCGGAGAGCGTTCTCGGTCCGACATCCAGGATCCGCCATCCCGCCGGCACGTCGTCGATGCTCACGGTGCGGCTCGGCGCGTCGGCCGCCACGCGCTCGGCGATCACCACGTCCACCGGGAGCACGAGCTTGGGACCACCCCGCCGGAGGAGGCCATTCGCCACGTCGAGCTTCTCGTTCTCGACGAGCGACTCGCCGACCTCCTTGCCCTGCGCCTTGAGGAACGTGTTCGCCATGCCGCCGCCGACGAGCAGCGCGTCGACCGCGCCGAGCAGATGCTCGATGACGCCGATCTTGTCGGATACCTTGGCGCCGCCGAGGATCGCGACGAACGGCCGCGCGGGATCGGCCAGCGCGCGGCCGAGGAAGTCGAGCTCGCGCTCCATCAGGAAGCCTGCGACCGCGGGCAGGTGGGCCGCCACGCCGGCGGTCGACGCATGCGCGCGATGGGCCGAGCCGAAGGCATCGTCGACGTAGAGGTCTGCGATCGAGGCGAGCGCCCGGGCGAACTCCGGATCGTTCGCCTCCTCCTCGGCATGAAAGCGCAGGTTCTCGAGGAGGAGGACATCACCGGGCCTCATCGCCCGGCTCAGCCGCTCGACCGCGGGACCGACGCAGTCGGGGGCCATCTGGACGGGACGATCGAGGAGATCGCCCAGCCGCCTTGCAACCGGCGCCAGGCTGTAGGCCGGCGCCGGCTTTCCCTTCGGCCGGCCCAGGTGGGAGCAGAGGACCGGCATGGCCCCGTGGTCGAGCAGGTAGCGGATCGTCGGCAGGGAGGCCCGGATCCGCGCGTCGTCGCCCACCCTGCCGTTCTCGAGGGGAACGTTGAAATCGACCCGCACGAGGACGCGCTTCCCGGCCACCGCGACGTCGAGCACCGTCTTCTTGTTCATCCAGGCCGCGCCTTCTCGGCGACGTACGCCACGAGGTCGGCCACCCGTACGGAGTAGCCCCACTCGTTGTCGTACCATGCCACCACCTTCGCCAGGTCGCCGCCGATCACGAGCGTGTCGACGGCGCTGAAGATCGAGGAGTGCGGATCGCCCTTCAGATCGCTCGAGACGAGTGGCTCCTCGGAGTAGGCGAGCACGCCCTTCATCGGCCCCTCGGCGTACTCCTTCACGGCGGCGTTGATGGCCTCCGCCGTCGCGGCGCGGGACAGCACCGCGGTGAAATCGATCACCGAGACGGTGGACGTCGGCACCCGGAAGGCCATCCCCGTGAACTTCCCCTTCAGCTCGGGAATGACCAGCCCCACCGCCTTCGCCGCTCCGGTCTCCGACGGGACGATGTTCATGGCGGCTGCCCGTGCATCGCGCGCGTCCGGGGCTTCGAGATCGAGCAGGCGCTGCGAGTTGGTATAGGAGTGGACGGTCGTGAGGATTCCCTTCGCGATGCCGAATTGGTCGAAGAGCACCTTGGCGACGGGCGCCAGTCCGTTCGTCGTGCACGACGCATTCGAGATGATGTGGTGGCGGGCCGGATCGTAGCTCCGCTCGTTGACGCCGAGGACGATGGTGATGTCCTCGTTCTTTGCCGGAGCGGTGATGATCACCTTCCTCGCACCAGCCTCGAGATGGGCGCGCGCCTTGGACGCCTCGCGGAAGAATCCCGTCGACTCGACCACCACCTCGACGCCGAGCTGCTTCCATGGTAGCCGCGCCGGATCGCGCTCGGCGAGGATCTTCACGTCGTCTCCGTCGGCAACGAACCCCTCGGCCGTGGCGCGCACCTCGCCGGGGAAGCGGCCGTAGTTCGTGTCGTACTTGAGGAGGTGCGTCATGATCTTCGGATTGCCGACGTCGTTGACCGCGACGACGTCGATCCGGTCCGGATAGTGCTCGCGCATCGCGCGGTAGACCTGCCGGCCGATGCGCCCGAAGCCGTTGATGCCGACCCTGATCGCCATGGTCGTATCTCCTTCCGCCGTCAGGCCGCTGCGGTCCGATACGCGTCGATGGCGCGCAGGTAGTTCGTGGCGATGATCGTCGCCGCATCGGCGCGGGAGAGCTTCCCGTCGCGGAAGCCGATCAGCGCGTCCCACCAGATCGTCCGGCCGATGGCGAAGCCCCGATAGCCCGGGACGCCCGCACCCGCGCGCAGCCACTGCTCGACGCGGGCGACGCTGGCTCCCCGACCGAGCACGATGCACGCGACGCCCTCACGTCCGCCGCTGCGGGCCTGCTCGGCAGCCCGGCGGCAGTCGGCGCGCTCGTCGAGTCCTTCGATCTTCCAGACGTCGGCTTCGACACCGGCGGCCTGCATGGTCGCGATCGATCGCACCACGAGACCGGGCCGGACCTCGCGGTCGTAGCGTTCGCGGTCTTCGTCCACCCGATCGAGCTGCTCGGCGGTGGCGGGGACGAGCATCTCGAAGAGGAGCTTCCGGCCATGCGCATGGAGCCAGTCCGCCAGCCGCCGGAGACGGACCGTCTGCCGCTCGTTCATCCCGGGATCGCCGTCGGGGTTGTAGCGCACCAGCACCTTCGTGAAGGCCGGATCGAACGCCTCGATGTGGCTGGCGAAGTCGGTCCCGTACTCGAAATCGAATTCGTCGCGCCCGCTCGCCTCGGTGGGCATGGCGAGCACGATGCCCATCTCCTTGGCCCGCCTCGCGATGGGCGTGCCGAACTCCTCGTCGACGAGAATGCCGGCGCCCTCGGTCAGCTTCCCCTTCGCGCGGGCCTCGAGGAACCCCTCGAAGATCAACGCCTTGGTGTCCGAGATGCGGGCCGCCTGCTCGCGCGTCGGGACTCCCGTGATGCCGAGGAGCTGCTTCTGGAACGAGCCACGGTGGTCGAACGCAAGCATGTAGAGATCACGATCGTAGCCGAGCGTCATGCCGGCTCCTTTCCGGGGGCACGTCCCTCTGCGAGTACGCCCCTGGATCGGGCAATGTCTTGCCAGCGCGCGCCAGCTCTTCCAGACCGATACCTTGCCGCCGTCGCAGTTCCTCGACCGTGGGACCGGCGGGAAGCGGGCCCGCCGAGCGACGCGAATCCGCGCCGGTCTAGCCCGCCGCGCGAAGCGGTCGCGACGATC
>JBKPBB010000004.1:0-2114 GCA_046744245.1 Thermodesulfobacteriota bacterium | reverse complement strand
CGACCGCGTCCTCGATCGAGTTGGTGGAGGTGCCGGTGAGCGTGATCGTCTTCTCGACCATCGAAGTCTCCTCCCGCAGGCGGCGCGCGCCACCGCCGACGTTTCACTATAGGCGTGGTTCGCGCAGGCGATGCAAGCTAGGGAGGGGCTTCTTCGCGCGCGAGCCGCCTTCCCTAAGCCCGTCGCGCCAGCCGGGCCAGCAGCGCCGCGTCGGTCGGGAACGCGAGCGGCGGCGGGGCGGTCGGATCGAACCAGCCGACGGCCACGGCATCGTCTCCGGCGACGGGGCGCGCGGCGGGATCGGCCAGCGTCGCGGCGAACCAGATCCCCACCGTCGGCTTCTCCGGCTCGTGGAAGTTCGACGTGACCTGGACCGGCTCGCCGATCACGACCTCCATCCCCGCCTCCTCGCGCGCCTCGCGCGCCGCGGCCGCGCGCACGTCCTCGCCCCATTCGACGAAGCCGCACGGGAAGCACCAGCGGCCCGCGCCGAACTGCCCGGGCGCGCGCTGGACCAGGAGCACGTGCCCCGCGGCGTTGCGGAGGACGCATGCCGCGCCCACGCCCGGGTTGGCGAAGAAGATGAAGCCGCAGCGCGGGCAGGTCGGCCGCGGGATGCCGCCCCGCACGACGCGCGCGAGGGCCGTGCGGCACCTCGGGCACGCGACCCAGTCGTCGCCCGGCAAGGCCATCGGCCCGCCAGGATGACGGAGCGCGGCGCCCCGGTGCAAGGCCGCGGCGGTTTACAGGCGGGCGCCGGCGCGCTAGGGATGCGCCGTCCGCTGCGGAGGTCCACCATGCGCCCCTTCGCCTACGACCGCCTGAGCTTCCTCGACAACTCCTTCCTCATCACCGAGAGCCCGACCAACCACATGCACATCGCGGGCACTGCCAGGTACGAGGCAGGCCCCCTTGCGCGCCCCGACGGCGGCATCGACATCGACCGCATCCGCGATTACGTGGCCTCGCGCCTGCATCTGCTCCCGCGCTACCGCCAGGTCCTCGCCTGGACCCCGATCGAGGGCCACCCCGTGTGGGTGGACGACGAGCACTTCAACATCGACTATCACGTCCGGCACACGAGCCTGCCCCGCCCGGGCGACGCGCAGCAGCTGAAGCGCCTCTCGGGCCGCATCATGTCCCAGCAGCTCGACCGCTCGAAGCCGCTCTGGGAGATGTGGATCGTCGAGGGCCTCGAGGGCGGGAACCGTTTCGCCGTCATCACCAAGGTCCACCACTGCATGATCGACGGCATGTCGAGCGTCGACCTGCTCGAGGTGCTGCTCACGCCGCAGCCGACGGAAACGATCGAGCCGGCGCCGCGCTGGATCCCGCGCCCGGCCCCGCGCCCGCGCGACCTGCTCTGGGCCGAGGCGGTGCGCCGCGCGAGCATACCCTTCGAGCTGGTGCGCGACTTCCGCCGCTTCCTCGCCGAGGCCGAGGATCCGCGCTCCGACCTCCGCACCATGCTGCGCGCGGTGCGCGACACGGTGCGGGCGACCCTGCGCCAGGTTTCCGACACGCCGCTCAACAAGCCGGTCGGCCCGCACCGCCGCTTCGAGTGGCTCGCCATGGACCTGGAGGAGGTGAAGGCCGTCAAGAACGCGCTCGGCGGCTCGCTGAACGACGTGGTGCTCGCCACGGTGACGGGGGCGGTCGCGGGCTTCCTCGAGCAGCGGCGCGTCAACGTCGAGCTGCTCCACTTCCGCGTCATGGCGCCGGTCAGCGTGCGCGCGCGCGAGGAGCGCGGCACGTTCGGCAACCGGGTGTCGGCCTGGATGATCGACCTGCCGCTCGCCGAGCGCGACCCGCGGCGGCGCCTCGAGAAGATCCGTGAGCAGACCTCCCGCCTGAAGGAGTCGAAGCAGGCGCTCGGCGCCGAGGTGCTGACCCGGGTCGTGGGGTGGACGCCGTCGACGCTCCTCTCGCTCGGCGGGCGCATGGTCACCCGCGCGCTCCCCTTCAACCTGGTCGTGACCAACGTGCCCGGGCCGCAGGTGCCGCTCTATCTCCTCGGCGCGCGCATGCTCGACAACTACGGGCAGGTGCCGCTCACCGACTACCTCGGGCTCGGCGTGGTGCTGTTCAGCTATGCGGGTACGCTCTGCTGGGGT
>JBKPBB010000483.1:0-6195 GCA_046744245.1 Thermodesulfobacteriota bacterium | reverse complement strand
GGCTCTGATCCACCAGCTGCAACGTCGCCAGGACCTCGATCTTCGTCGGCAATCTGCCTCCGTCGCGCCGGACCCGCCACCCCGACCGGCGGTGGTGGGCCCAGTGTGACTCGAACACACGACCGACCGGTTATGAGCCGGCAGCTCTGACCACCTGAGCTATGGGCCCGCTCGGCGCGAGTCAAGCACCGAACCGAGCCCGCTGCAAGGGTCGCTCAGGACTCCGCGAAGCCGCGCAGGCGGCGCGCGCGGCTCGGATGACGGAGCTTGCGCAGCGCCTTCGCCTCGATCTGGCGGATGCGCTCGCGCGTGACCGCGAAGCGTGTCCCGACCTCCTCGAGCGTGTGGTCCGAGCGCTCCCCGATGCCAAAACGCAGCCGCAGCACCTGCTCCTCGCGCGGCGTGAGCGTGGCGAGCACCTTCAGCGTCTGATCGTGGAGATGCAGGCCCATCACCGCGTCGGCGGGCGAGAGCGTCGTCACGTCCTCGATGAAGTCGCCGACCACAGAGTCCTCCTCCTCGCCGATCGGCGTCTCGAGCGAGATGGGCTCCTTGGCGATCTTCATGACCCGGCGCACCTTGTCGGCGGGGAGATCCATGCGCGCGCCGATCTCCTCCGGCGTGGGCTCGCGGCCCATCTCCTGCACCAGGGTCCGTGCGATGCGCGTCAGCTTGTTGATCGTCTCGACCATGTGCACGGGGATGCGGATGGTGCGCGCCTGATCGGCGATCGCGCGCGTGATCGCCTGCCGGATCCACCACGTGGCGTAGGTCGAGAACTTGTAGCCGCGCCGGTACTCGAACTTGTCGACCGCACGCATGAGCCCGATGTTGCCCTCCTGGATGAGGTCGAGGAACTGGAGGCCACGGTTCATGTACTTCTTCGCGATCGACACGACCAGGCGGAGGTTGGCCTGGATCATCTCCTGCTTGGCGGCGCGCATGCGGCGCTCGGCGGCGTGGATGTCGCGCACCGCGCGCTCGAGCGCGCCGAACGGCATGCCGACCTCCCGCTCGAGCTCGGCCAGCTCGCGGCGCGCGTCGCGCATCTCCTCCGCCAGCGTGACGAGCGCCTCGCGCGACATCCCGAGCTCGCGGCATGCGCGCTGCAGCGCGGCCCGCTGGTCAGGCGGGAGCTCACCGTCCTCGGCGCCGTTCGCGAGGCCGTGCGTCAAGCGGAGCAGCTCGGCCGGCAAGCGGCCGGTGCGCTGCTCGACCCCCTGGAGGCGGCTCCGGAGCGCCGCGGCCCGCTCGAGGGTAGCGTCGAGCCCGCTCGCCACCTGCTCGGTCTGCCGGCGCGAGAGCCCGAGCCCGCAGAGCGCGGCGAGGAGGCGCGCCTCGAGGCGCGCGCGACCCTGGACGAGCCGGGGGCGCCCGCGGCGTCGATGGGCGAGCGCGCGCGTGAGCGCGTCGCGCTCCACGGCGAGCCGCCGCACCCGCCCGAGCTGAGCCAGGAAGTGCCGCCGCAGGCGCACGTCCTCGTCCCCCAACTCCGCTTCCACCTCCTCCTCGCCCTCGTCATGCACGAGGTCGCGTACCCGGACCTCGCCCGCGCGCAGCCGCTCGGCGAGCGCGAGCACGTAGCGCAGCGCGTGCGGCGTCCCGAGCACGGCGCGCACCAGGAGGCGCTCGCCTTCCTCGATGCGCTTGGCGATCTTCGCCTCGCCTTCGCGCGTGAGGAGCTGGATCGTCCCCGCCTCGCGCAGATAGATGCGCACCGGATCGGCGGTGCGTGGATGCGCCTCGTCTTCCTCGACGGATTTGGTCGCTGCAGGACCGTCGCCGTCCTCCGTGGCCGTCAGCTCCACCTCGTCGACGTCCTCTTCGTCGACCTCGAGCGGCAGCGCCGCGGCCTCGGCCGTCACGCCGCGCGGCGAGATGCTGATCTCGCGAGTCTTCGACTCCCTGGTGGCTGGATTCATGCTCACGCTGGACTCCTATGTGCGAGCTTTCTCGGCCTGTGTCTCGTCCATGAGCTGTTTCAAGCGGCGCATGGCGGCTTCCACGGCTTCCGAATCTCCGCGCGCCTGGGCGGCGCGAATCTCATCGCGCACGCGGCGCTCTTCGCCGCGCGCGCCTCGTCGGCGAATGCGGGCGATGCAGTCGGCGAGCGCCCGCTCGCGTTCCACGTCCGGTCGCTCCTCGAGCAGGCGGCGCACCACGCGCTCTCGAATGTCGCGCGGCAGCGCCTCCAGGCGGGCCTGGCGCTCCGTCTCTTCGCGCTGCGCGAGCGCCTCGGCGGCGCGGCGCCACTCGGGGTGTTGGAACTCGGCGATGATGCCGCACGCCACCACGCGCTCGGCCAGCGCCGCGTCCTCCGCCATGAGCTCGACGAGCGTCGCTTCGGCGTCGAGTGCGTGCGGCTCGTCTGGCGCCGCCGCGGGAGCGGTTCCCGGCGCCCCCTCGCTGCGCAGCGTGTCCTCGCGCACGCCGAGTCGCTCGGCGGCGAGCCGCGCGAGGACATCGAACTCGTGGGGCTCGCGCACCCGCTTCAGAAGACGCGCCACCTCGCGGGCGGCCTCCGCGTGGCGCCCGACGGCGTCGCGCTTGGCGCCGGCGAGCTCGCCCACGAAGGCCTCGACCAGCGGCTCCGCGGCCGCGAGCAGGCCCTCCAACGCCGCGCGTCCCTGCGCGCGCACGAAGGTGTCGGGATCCTCGGCGGCGGGAAGGAAGGCGCCGCGGCCCCAGAGCCCGGCCTCGAGGAAGACGGGGAAGCTGCGCGCCGCCGCCCGGCGTCCGGCGAGGTCCCCGTCGAAGCAGGCGATGACGGTCTCGGTGAAGCGTCTCAGCAGGCGCAGCTGCTCGGCGGTGAGCGCCGTGCCGAGCGGCGCCACCACCTCGCCGATGCCGGCCTGCGCGAGCGCGATCACGTCGAGGTAGCCCTCGACCACGACGGCGCGGTCGGCCTTGCGGATGGCGTCGCGCGCGAGCGCGAGACCGTAGAGCGTGTGGCCCTTGCGGAAGACCGGTGACTCGGCGGAGTTGAGGTACTTGGGGGGCGGATCGCCGCTCGCCGGCCGCCCGGGCAGGATGCGGCCGCCGAAGGCGATCGTCTTGCCGCTCGCGTCCGTGATCGGGAACATGAGCCGATCCCGGAAGCGGTCGAGCACGCCGCCGGCGCCGTCGGGCCGATCACGCCGCATGACCAGGCCGGCGGTGAGCGCATCCTCGAGCGGCAGGCCCTTCGTGCGCAGATGGCGCGCGAGCGCCTCGCCCGCCCCCGGCGCCCAGCCGAGCCCGAAGCGCTCGATCACCTCCTCGGAGAGGCCACGCTCGCGCAGGTAGGCGCGCGCCCGGCCGCCGCCGGGGCCGCGCAGCTCGGCCTGGAAGAACGCCGCCGCCACCGCGTTCGCCGCGGCGAGGGGCTCGCGGCGCCGGGCGGGCTCTCCCGCCTCCTCGGGCAGCGGCACGCCGAAGCGCTCGGCGACCCGGCGCACCGCCTCGGGGAAGGTGAGCGCCTGGGCCTTCATCAGGAAGGCGAACACGTCGCCATGCTCGCCGCAGCCGAAGCAGTGGAAGAAGCCGCGCTCCTCGCTCACCGTGAACGAGGGCGTCTTCTCGGCGTGGAACGGGCAGAGGCCGACCGCGCTCCGCCCGCGGCGGCGGAGCGCCACCACGTCGGAGATCACCTCGCTCAGGCTGGCGCGCTCGCGCACGGTGCGGATCGCCTCGTCGCGGATGCGGCCCGTCATGCGTGCTGCTCCCGCGGCAGGATCCCGAGCGCCTGCCCCGTCTCGGCGACGGTCCCCGCCATGTGCTCGAGCGGGCGCCCGAGCTCGGACTCGGCGATCATCCGGCTCACCGCCGAGGCGGGGGCCGCGCGCTCGATCAGGAGGAGCGTGAAGCCCATGAGCGCCGCCCCCTTGGCGGAGGCGAAGAGCATGCCCGCGAAGCGGTTGAGGCCGCCCAGCAGGAGCGCGCTCGCGAGCCGATCGGCGATCCGGCCGAGGAGCGCGGCGACCACCCAGGTGCCGACGAAGACCAGCGCCCAGCCGAGCGGCTGCGCCGCCACCGGCGGCGCCAGGTGCTCGTCGAGGAGGACCTTCGCCGCCGCCGGCCCCACGGCGCCCGCCGCGAGCACGCCGGCGATCGCCCCCGCGAGGCCGAAGATCTCGCGGCAGAGGCCGCGGAAGTAGCCGCGGAAGGTGAAGGGCAGGAAGAGGACGAGGAGCAGCACGTCGAGCTGGTTCATGCGCCGCCCCCGGGCGCCGCCCAGCCGAGGTTGGTCGGGCTAGACGGTGGTGCGGGACGCGCGACGGAGGGCGCGCTTGCGCGCGGCCATCGCCTTCTTCTTCCGTCGCACGCTCGGCTTCTCGTAATGCTCGCGCTTGCGCAGCTCGGCCAAGATGCCGGCCTTCTCACACTGCTTCTTGAAGCGGCGGATCGCGCTCTCGATGGGCTCGTTCTCCTTGACCCGAACCCCAGCCATGCGGTGGATTCACCCCCTCCCAGGGCGAGCGGAACCCGAGTGCTCGCCTCTCGGTCCCGTCGCTCGAAGGAGCGCACCATTAGACAAAAGTGGTAGGCAGTCAAGGTGAAGTTGCGGAAACCCCTCGGCTGGGCGCGAAACACGCGGCTCGCCCGCCCCTCACTGGCCACCCCCGGGCTGCAAGAATCGCTCCGGGAAGTCGGTGAAGATGCCTTCCACGCCCGCGGCCACCAGCCGGTCCATTTCTCCGCGCTCATTCACGGTCCAGGCCCGCACGGGGAGGCCGGCCGCGGCCGCCGCGGCCAGCGCGTCGGGGGTGGTGCGGTCCTTGCGCAGGTGCAAGGCTCTGGCACCCACGCACCGCGCCCGCGCCACGGCATCCGCGACGGGCCCCGCGTCCCACAGCACGGCGAGCGTCGCCCCCGCCGCGCGCGCACGCAGCCGCTCGAGCGCACCCGCGTCGAACGAGGAGAAGACGACACGGGCGAGCGCACTGGCCGATTCGACCACCGCGAGCGCGCGCGCCTCGAGCCCGTCGTCGCCGACCGGCTTCAGCTCGACGTTGACCGGCAGCCCGACCGCGGCCAGCACCTCGCCGAGGGTCGGCACGCGCGTTCCACGAAAGGCGGGACCGAACCAGGCGCCCGCGTCGAGCCGCCGGATCTCCGCGAGGGTCCGGTCGCACACCGCGCCCGCCCCGTCGGTGGTCCGCTCGAGCGTCCAGTCGTGCATGACCACCACCTCCCCGTCGCGCGTGAGCTGCACGTCGAGCTCGATCATGTGCGCGCCGAGCGCGGCCGCCCGCGCGAAGGCGGCGAGCGTGTTCTCCGGGCGCGTCCCGCTGGCGCCGCGGTGGGCGATGACGAGCGGCGACACGCGACCGCCTTAGGCCCGCGACATTCCTGGGTCAAGGCGAGTTGACAGCCGAGCGGCAAACCCCGAAACCGTGGTCGTGCCGGCGTCGCCCGCCTGGATCACGATCCGTGTCGAGCTCGCCGCCGAGGTGGCCGACGCGGTCGCGAACTTCCTGCTCGAGGCGGGTGCGTCGGGGGTGCTCAGCGAAACGGACGGCGTCGGCGCGCCACGCATCCGTCTCGAGGCGCCCGTCCCCGCCGCGGCCGAGGCGCAGGTCGTGGCCGCGGTGGAGCGCTATCTCGCGAGCCTCGGCGAGATCGCGCCCGCCGCGCGCGAGGCGACGCTCGCCGCCGTGCCCGTTCCCGAGACCGACTGGGACGCGCTCTGGCGCGCGCATCACCGGCCGGTGACGGTCGGCCGCCGGCTCCTCGTGGCCCCGCCCTGGGACGTGCCGCGCGCGGCGGGCCGCGAGGTGCTCGTCATCGAGCCGGGGATGGCGTTCGGCACCGGGCAGCACGCGACCACGCGCGCCTGCCTGGAGGCGATCGAGGGTGCGGTCGAGACGGGCCGGGTCCGCTCCGCGCTCGACGTCGGCACCGGCTCGGGCGTGCTCGCCCTCGCGCTCGCGCGCCTCGGAGTGGAGCGCGTGGTCGCGCTCGACACCGACCCGGCCGTCGTGCCGCTCGCGCGGGCGAACCTCGCGCGCAACGGCGCGACGCGCGTGGCGCTCCTCGCCGGGCCGCTCGCCGCGGTGCGCGGGCGCTTCGACCTGGTGGTGGCGAACCTGCTCGCCGATGCCCTCGTGGCCGAGTCGGAGGCGCTCGCGCGTGCGGTCGGGCCAGGGGGGCGGCTCGTCGTTTCGGGGCTGGTCGCGGAGCAGCTGCCGGCAGTGCGCGCAACGTATCCCGGGT
>JBKPBB010000046.1:0-4891 GCA_046744245.1 Thermodesulfobacteriota bacterium | reverse complement strand
CACCCGCCGGATCGTCATCGAGCCGCTCCCCGGCCTCCTCGAGTAGTCCGGCCGTGCGCCTCCACGTCCTCGCCCTCTTCCCCGAGATGCTCGCCTCGCCGCTCGCCGCCGGCGTGCTGCGCCGCGCGCGCGAGCGCGGCGTGGTCGAGGTCCTCCTCCACCAGCTACGCGACTACGCGAGCGGCAGGCACCTCCAGGTCGACGACACCCCGTACGGCGGCGGCCCGGGGATGCTGATGCGCCCGGAGCCGCTGGTGGCGGCGATCGAGCACGTGGCCGCCGCCGAGCGGCCGCGGCGCATCCTGCTCTCTCCGCGGGGCGTCCCGTTCAGCGACGAGCGGGCGCGCGCGCTCGCCTGCGAGGGCGCGCTGTTGTTGATTTGCCCGCGCTACGAGGGCGTGGACGAGCGCGTGACCGCCTACGTGGACGAGGAGCTCTCGATCGGCGACTACGTGCTCACGGGCGGCGAGATGGCGGCGCTGGTGGTGATGGACGCGGTGGTGCGGCTCCTCCCGGGCGCGGTCGGCAACCAGGCATCGCCGAGCCAGGACTCCCACACCGGGGGCCTGCTCGAGCACCCGCAGTACACCCGACCCGAGGAGTTCCGCGGCGCGCGCGTGCCGGAGGTGCTGCTCCGCGGCGACCACGCCGCGATCGCGCGCTGGCGCCGCGAGGAGTCGCTGCGCGCGACACTCGCGCGCCGCCCCGATCTGCTCGCGCGCGCGCCGCTCGGCGACGCGGACCGCGCCTTCCTCCGCCGCCTCGGGTGGCGCGATGGCTGACCTCTACCTGGCGCTCCTCCATCACCCCGTCTACGACAAGAACGGCGCCGTGGTGACCACCGCCGTCACCAACATGGACGTGCACGACCTCGGGCGCCTCGCACGCACCTACGACGTGCGCGCCTTCTACGTCGCGACGCCGGTGCCGACGCTCCGCCGCCTGGTCGAGCGCATCATGCGCCACTGGGACACGGGGCCGGGCGCGGCCTACAACCACACGCGCAAGGAGGCGCTCGCGCTGGCGCGTCTCTCGACCGACCTCGACGCGGTGATCGCGGACATCGAGCGCGAGGCGGGCGTCCTGCCGCGCCTGATCGCGACCACTGCGCGCGAGGGCGGCCGGCGTCTCTCCTGCGCCGAATTGCGCCGGCGCCTGGCCGAGCCGGGCCGGCCCGAGCTGCTCGTCCTGGGCACCGGCTGGGGCCTCACCGAGGAGGTGACCGGACGCGCCGACGACGTGCTCGAGCCGATTCGCGGCGTGTCGGGCTGGAACCACCTCTCGGTCCGCAGCGCCGCCGCCATCATCCTTGACCGTACCCGTGGCGACCGCTAGAAGGAATGGTTATCGCCCGATGAACCCCATCGACCGCATCGAGGCCGAGCAGCTGCGCAAGGAGGTGCCTCCCTTCAAGCCGGGCGACACCGTGCGCGTTCACGTGCGCGTGGTCGAGGGTGACAAGGAGCGCATCCAGGTCTTCGAGGGCACGGTCATCGGGCGCAAGGGCGGCGCGAGCCGCGAGACGTTCACCGTCCGCAAGACGTCGTACGGCGTCGGGGTGGAGCGCACGTTCCCTGTGCACTCGCCGCGCATCGACCGCATCGAGATCGTCGCCAAGGGCGCGGTGCGGCGCGCGAAGCTCTACTATCTGCGTGAGCGCGCGGGCCGCGCCGCGCGCGTCACCGAAGAGGCGTAACTACACCGTCAGCTCCGGCTCCGGCGGCTCCGGCTCCGGCAGCTCCCCGGCGACGCCCAGCTCCACGCCCATTCGCGACCGCCCCTCGAAGGTCGCGCCCTCCTGCACCACCAGGCACTTCGTCTCGATGTCGCCGAAGAGGCGCCCGCCGGCGCAGATCTCGACGCGGCTCGCGCCCTCGACCTGACCGCGCACCTCGCCCAGCACGATCAGCTTCTCGGCGTGGACGTTCGCCTGCACGACCGCCTGCGCTCCGATGATGAGCAGGTCCGTGGCGCGCAGCTCGCCCTTCAGCTTCCCCTCGATGCGCGTCGGCGTCGCGAAGGAGAGCTTGCCCGTCACCTCGGCGTCCGGCCCGAGCGACACCCGGACGTCCTGCCAAGCGCCATTCGTCGGCTTCGTGTCAGCCACGTTTCACCCCTTTCCCGGCGGCTCGGCCGGAAACACATGGCAGGCGACCGCATGGCCGCCGCGACCCGCCACCAGCGGTGGCACGACCCTCCGGCAGACGTCCTCGGCGTGAGGACAGCGCGGATGGAACGCGCACCCCGGCGGGGGCTCGACGGGGCTCGGCACGTCACCACCCACCACCATTCGTTGCCTTCGCTGCCGCGGATCGGGAACCGGGACCGCGGAGAGAAGGGCGCGAGTATAGGGATGATGGGGGTTGCTGTAAAACGCCTCGCGTGACGCCAGCTCGACGATCTTCCCCAGGTACATGACCGCCACCCGGTCGCTCAGGTGCTCGACGATGCGGAGGTCGTGCGCGATGAAGAGCATGGTGAGGCCGAGGCGCCGGCCCAGATCCTGCAGCAGGTTCAGTATCTGCGCCTGGATCGAGACGTCGAGGGCCGAGACGGCCTCGTCGGCCACCACGAAGCGCGGGCCGACGGCGAGGGCCCGCGCGATGCCGATGCGCTGGCGCTGGCCGCCGCTGAACTCGTGCGGGTAGCGGCGCGCGGCCTCGGGCGGGAGGCCCACCAGCTCGAGCAGCTCTCTCACCCGCGCCCGGCGCTGCGCGCGGGTTCCAAGGGCATGGATCGCGAGCCCCTCGCCGACGATGCTCTCGACGCGCATGCGCGGATCGAGCGAGCCGTAGGGGTCCTGGAAGATGATCTGCATCTCGCGGCGGAGCGCGCGCAGCTCGCGCGCCCCGAGGGCCAGGAGCGAGCGCCCCTCGAACGCCACCTCGCCCGCGGTGGGCTCGATGAGGCGGAGCATCAGGCGCCCGAGCGTCGACTTCCCCGAGCCCGACTCGCCGACCAGGCCGAGGGTCTCGCCCGGCTGGATGGCGAGCGACACGCCGTCCACCGCCCGCACCCAGGCGCGCGGCCCGCCCAACAGCCCGCCCCCGATCGGGAAGTGCTTGCGGACCTCGCGTACCTCGATGAGCGGCGTCACAGGCGGATGCACGCGGCGCGGTGGCCGGGCGCGTGCTCCTCGAGCGGCGGCGCGACGCTCGCGCAGTCGGCGATCACCTGCGGGCAGCGGTCGCGGAAGGTGCACCCGCTCGGCAGCCGGAGGAGGTCGGGCACCTGTCCCGGGATGGCCTCGAGTCGGTCGTGGCGGCCGCCAATCCCGGGGATCGAGCGGAAGAGGCCCTGCGTGTAGGGGTGCAGCGGGCGATCGAAGATCTCCAGCACCGGCGCGTGCTCCACGATCCGGCCCGCATACATGATCGCGACCTCGTCCGCCTGCTCGGCCACCACGCCGAGGTCGTGCGTGATCAGGAGCAGCGCCATTCCGTGTTGCTCGCGCAGCGCGCGCAGCAGATCCAGGATCTCGGCCTGGATGGTCACGTCGAGCGCGGTGGTCGGCTCGTCGGCGATCAGCACGCGCGGCTCGCACGAGATCGCCATCGCGATCATCACCCGCTGCCGCATGCCGCCGGAGAGCCGGTGGGGATAGTCGCGCGCACGCCGGGCGGGCTCGGCGATGCCGACCTCGGCGAGCAGCTCGACGGCGCGCTCCCAGGCCTCGCGGCGCGAGACGGGACGGTGGAGCCGCACCGCCTCGGCGATCTGGCTCCCCACCGTGAACACCGGGTTGAGTGACGTCATCGGCTCCTGGAAGATCATGGCCAGGCCGGCGCCGCGCACGGCGCGCATGTCGCGCTCGGGGAGCGTCAGGAGGTCTCGCCCGTCGAAGAAGACCTCGCCGCCCACGATGCGGCCCGGCGGCGGCACGAGGCGCATGAGCGAGAGGGCGGTGACGCTCTTCCCGCAGCCCGACTCGCCGACCAGCCCGAGGACGCGGCCCGCGTCGAGCGCAAACGACACGCCGTCCACGGCGCGCGCTTCGCCGCCCTCGAGGAAGAAGGACGTGCGCAGGTCGCGGACGTCGAGGAGGGGCATCAGGAGTCTGTCCGAGTAGCCATGGTCACTCGGACAGCCTCCCGCGCGCCTCCGGCGGCGCCGCCTCGAGCGGCAGCACACGCGTCGCAGGGGGCGGCGCGAAGAGTGCCGGGTCCAGGGGCGCGTTCGGCTCGACCGCGTCGTAGGCGAGGCGCGCCCCGGCCCCGCTCGCCGCCCCGACCTCGACGAGATGCGGGAAGCCGTCGCGGTAGTCGCCGAACGCGACCCGGAGCGCGACCGCCCCGTCGCGCGTCTCCTCGGCGCGCCGCACGCTGAGCGTGTCGCCCGCGAACCAGATGGTCTGCGCGCCGGCCGCGAGCGGCAGCGTCAGGCGGTACTCGCCCTCATGCGCCGCGAGCGCGGGCGGTCCTGCCGCCGCGCGCGCGGGCGGCAGGCCGAGCAGCACGTCGACCACGTCACCCACCTCGACCGGCGCGCCGAGGAGGCGCGTCAAGTTGGCCGCCGAGGCCGGACCCTCGTAGCGCGTCGACTCGGCGGGCGGGTAGGCCCAGAGGAGCGCCCCCTGCACGCCGACCGCCAGCGCCAGTCCGAAGGGCGAGAGGACGTCGATGCGCACCGCGTCGGGCCGGCGCACGAGGAGCGCCTCGCGCGTCCAGAGGCCCGTGAGGCCCCTTTGCAGGCGCGCCCGCGCGCGCAGCGAGGTGACCGCCGCTCGCCGCGCCGCGAGATCCGCGAGCAACTCCTCCGCCGTGACCGCCCGCAACACCCGCGGCCCCCGCCCCGCGCAGCCCGCGAGCAGCAGCACCCCGACCAGACAGACGACCAGGAGGCTTTGGCGCCTGCCGCCCCGCACGCGACCGGAGGGACGTCGCGCCCCCGA
>JBKPBB010000225.1:0-5003 GCA_046744245.1 Thermodesulfobacteriota bacterium | reverse complement strand
TCGGCGCTCGACGAGCTTCCACCTCCGCAGCGCGAGGCACTCAGTCTCGCCTTCCTCGAAGACCTCACGCACGAGCAAGTCGCGGCCGAGCTCGGCGTGCCGCTCGGCACCGCGAAGACCCGCATCCGCGCCGGTCTTCTGAAGCTCCGCAGCGCGCTCGGACCGCAATGGGCGGCGCTCGTCGCCATCTGCCTGCTGGCGGCTCTCGGCATCCGCTACCGCTCCGAGCACGCGACGCTGGCGCGCTACGATCGCGCGCTGTCCCTGGTGACGGCGAGCGACAGCGTGAACCTCCGGCTGGGGCCCATGCCCGGGACAGCGGAAGCGACACACGCCCGCTACCGCGGCCGTCCCGGCGCCGGCATCGCCGTGGTCACCTTCTCCCAGTTCCCGCCGGCGCCGGCTGGACAGACCTACCAGACGTGGGTGCGGCACGGGGCCACGTGGACCTCGCTCGGCACCGTGGAGCCCGATGCCGGAGGGAGCGCCCGTCTCATCGCCGAAGACCCGGCGCTCGCCGCGCTGCCCGACGGAGTCGAGGTCACGCTCGAGCCTCGCACGGGAAGCGCCGCACCGAGCGGGCCGGTGGTCGTCGCGTGGGTGCCATGACCCACGCACAATGGGGGTATTCGCTTCGATCGCGTCCTACCACCCCGCCCGGCCCTCCGTAACGAGAACGCCGTCAGCGGCGGTGGACCGGACTGCCGGGGACGACGTTCGAGGTCCGGGGGATGCTCTGGCGGATCACCTGGCCGATGGCATGCCGCTTCTAGCCGACCGCGATTTCGTTCGCGGTCCGCCATGCAATCGTGGTAGGCAACCGCAGGCATGACGCCAGCTGGCGCTGGGGCGGTCGGGCGGCCCGGAGCCCTGGCCCCCGGGACCCAGTTCCAGGACGCGTACGAGATCCTCGAAGAGCTCGGCTCGGGAGGGTTCGGGCGCGTCTACAAGGCGCGGCAGCTCTCGACCGGGCAGCTGGTCGCGATCAAGGTCCTGCGCTTCTGGGAGAGCGACTCGGCCGCCGACGTCGCGAACCAGGTCGAGCGCTTCCGGCGCGAGACGCGGCTGTGCGCCGAGCTGTCGCACCCGAACATCGTCCGCCTGATCGACTCCGGCGAGACCGGCCACGGCCAGCTCTACGCCATCTTCGAGTACGTGCCGGGCTCGACCCTCAAGGACGTCCTCGCACGGGAGGGGGGCCTCGGTTGGACCGAGACGGTCTATCTCATGACGCAGGTGCTCGACGCGCTCGCGTGCGCGCACGCTCGCGGCGTCGTCCACCGCGACCTCAAGCCCGAGAACATCATGGTAACGAAGACGGGCGCGCGGCGGAACGCGCTCGTGCTCGACTTCGGCCTCGGCGGCTTCACGCGCGAGGCGAGCGGTTGGGCCCTGCCACGCCTCACGATGTCGCGCGAGCTGATAGGCACGCCCTGCTACGCCGCGCCCGAGCAGCTCCGGGGCGAGACCCCGTCGGAGCGCTCGGACCTCTACTCCTGGGCGCTCATCTTCCTCGAGTGCCTGACCGGCGAGGTGGTGATGGACGGCCGCTCGGCCCACGAGATCATCGTGAAGCAGCTCTCCGGCGACCCCGTGCCGATCCCGACGTGCCTCCGTGACCGGCGGCTCCGCCGGCTCTTCCAGACCGCCACCGCGAAGGCCGTCGAGAAGCGCGAGGTGACGGTCGAGGCGCTGCTCCGCGCCCTCGGCGTCCCCGGCCCCGCGCCCGCCACCGAGCCGGTGCCGGAGGGCGAGCGGCGGCAGGTGACGATCGTGTCCTGTGGCATCACGGTGATGACGGCCGAGGGCCTGCCCCCCGACATCGAAGAGCTGGACGAGCTCCTCCATGGCGAGCACGAACGGCTCGGCCAGCTCGCCATGCGTGCGGGCGGACACGTGGCCGCGGTGACGGGCGGCTCGCTGCTGATCGCCTTCGGCTACCCGTCTGCCCGCGAAGACGATGCGCGCGGCGCCGTCCGTATGGCTCTCCGGATGGCCGCCGACGTCCAGCGCGCGAGCGACCGCCTGGTCGCCGAGCGCGGCCTCCGTTTGGAGCTGCGGACGGGAATCCATACCGGCCTCGTGATCGTCCGCGACCACGCCCAGCTCCTCGACATGGTGGGCGTCACGCCGCGGGTCGCGACCCGCCTTCAGGAGCTCGCGCGCTCGGGCGAGATCCTCGCGAGCCAGGAGACGCAGCGGCTACTCCGCGGCACGGTGCGCTGCGACGCCGAGGGTGAGCACCGCTTCCCCGAGCTGTCGCACACCCTGCTGGTCTTCCGCGTGACCGCCGACCCCCGCCCGCGCGCGGACACCGATCTGACGTCGTTCGTGCGCGAGACGCCGCTGGTCGGGCGGCGCGAGCCGCTCGGCCGCCTCGTCGACCTCTGGCGGCGCACGCAGGCGGGCCGGGGGGGCGCCCTCCTCCTCACCGGCGAGCCCGGGATCGGGAAGTCTCGCCTCGTGCGTGAGCTGCGCCGGCGGGTGCCGTTCGACGCCTGGCTCGAGGCGCGCTGCGCCGCCGAGAGTCAGGACAGCCCGCTCCGGCCGGTGGCCGACATGTTCGCGGCGCTGGGCGAGCCGCTCGACGCGTTGCTCGAACGCCGCGGCTTCGACCTGGCCGAGACGTTTCCGCCTCTCGCCATGGCCCTGTCCCTGCCGCCCGACGACCGCTGGCCGCGGCGGCCGCTTCCGCCCGAGCGCGAGAAGGAGCTGGCCTTCGACGCGTTCCTCCGCCTGCTCTTCGCAATGGCCGGGGACCGGCCGGTGGTGTTCACCTTCGAGGACCTCCACTGGGCCGACCCGACGACGCTCGAGCTGATCGGGCTCATCGTGCGCGAGATCGAGAGCAGCGCGGTGGGCGACGCGGCGCCGCCCGGCCGTCTCCTCCTGGTCGCGACGGCGCGGACCGACTTCGTCGCGCCCTGGCCCCCGACCGAGGTGGTGCCGATCCCGCTCGGCCGTCTCGGGCGCGACGAGGTCGAGACGATGGTGCAGGCCGGACTCGCCAGCGGCCGCCCGGTTCCGGCGGCGGTGCTCGAGCAGGTGATCCGTCGCAGCGACGGCGTGCCCCTCTTCGTCGAAGAGGTGACGCGGGTGCTGAGCGAGGCAGGCCTCCTCGGCGCCGAGTCCGGGCGCGACCTGGACGAGGCGGGTGTCCCCGGGACGCTGCGTGACCTGCTCGCCGCGCGACTCGACGCGGTGTCGCCGAGCGCGCGCGCGACGGCCCAGCTCGCGGCCGTGCTCGGGCGCGAGTTCCGCACCGACCATCTCTGCGCCGCCGGCGACGAAGGCGCGCTCCGCGACGACCTCCGCGAGCTGACCGACGCCGGCCTGGTCTTCACGCGCCGGATGGCGCCGGCCGAGACCTACGTCTTCAAGCACGCGCTCGTGCGCGACGCGGCCTACGAGGCGCTGACCCGGCCGGTGCGCCGGAAGCTGCACCTCCGGGTGGCCACCGTGCTGCAGGAGCAGTTCCCGGAGGTGAAGCGCGACCGGCCCGATCTGCTCGCGCAGCACTTCGAGCTCGGCGGGGACGCCGCCACGGCGATCGACTACTGGACGCTCGCCGGCGAGCGCACGATGTCGCAGGCCGCCTATGCGGAGTCGATCCGGCTGTTCGAACGCGGGCGGGCGCTCTTCGCACGCGTGCCCGCGTCGCGACGGCGGACCCAGCAGGAGCTGGCGCTCACGCAGTCGCTCGGCACGGCGTTCCTGCTGTCACGCGGATTCACCGCACCCGAGGTCGGGGTGACGTTCGACCGCGCGCTCGCCCTTTCGGACGAGCTGGGTGAGGACGTCCCGTTTCCGGTCCTGGCCGGGCTCTGGAACATGAACCTCGCGCGCAGCGACCGCGACGCGTGCGCGAAGCTCCTCGTCAAGTTCGAGCGGCTCGCCGAGCGCTCCACCGACCCCGTGATCCTCTTCACGGCGCGCGGGACCGCCGGCGCCCACGCCTTCTACAAGGGGGAGTTCACGCGCGCCTGCGAGGAGCAGACCCGGGCGAGGGAGTCGTACGAGACGGAGGGTTTCCGTTCGTTCATCCGGAAGTACGGCTACGATGCCGGGATCAACGCGCTCGCCTTCCACATGTGGGCGCTCTGGATGCTCGGCTTCCCCGACCGCGCACGCACACTCTGCGACGAGATGCTGTCGATCGCCGACGCGACGGCGAACCCCGCTGGGCTCACGTCGGCGCTGGGCTTCGCAGGAAACCTCGCGCGCGACCGCGGCGACGTGTCGCGCGTCTTCGAGCTCACGAACCGCAGCATCGCGGTCGCGACCGAGCAGAAGCTCCACTTCTGGCTCGGCCCCGCCTTCGTCACCCAGGGCTGGGCCAATGTGCAGGAAGGCCGGATCGACGAGGGCATCGCACAGATCCAGCAGGGGCTCGCGGTGTACGAGGCGATCGGCGTGCGGGCGACCTACGCCTACCACAGCTCGGCGCTGGCGGAGGCGCACCTGGCGCGCCGCGCACCGGAGGCGGGTCTGCCGATCGTGCGCGCGGCGCTCGCGCGACCCGAGAACCTCCTCGACTTCTTCTACGAGGGCGAGGTCCGCCGCCTGGAGGGCGAGCTGCTACGGCTGCACGGCGATGAGGCGGCCGCCGAGGCTGCGTTCCGGGACGCCCTCGAGATCGCGCGGCGGCAGGAGGCGCGCTCCCTCGAGCTGCGCGCCGCCGCGAGCTGGGCGCGGCTCCTCCGCGACCGCGGGCGGCGCGACCAAGCGCGCGCGGCGCTCGCGCCCGTGTACGGGTGGTTCACCGAGGGGCACGACACCCGCGACCTCCGTACGGCACGCGCGCTGCTCGCGGAGCTCGAGTAGCCCCTGGCCTGCTGCGTGCGCCGTGAGGGCTCGGGCCGTGAGGCCCGAGCCCCCTTGTCGCGGGGTAACTTCTTGACTTTCATGTCGACGCCGGCGCCACCGAGGCCGATTTCGACGCCCCGGGTCGAGACCAGGATCAGCTTCGACGATCGGAAGTAGATGAGCTCGACCACCGGTGG
>JBKPBB010000442.1:0-3250 GCA_046744245.1 Thermodesulfobacteriota bacterium | reverse complement strand
CCGCGGGCGAGCCGGCGCTCTTCCTCGTCGATCCGCGCGGCGCCGGCGTCCGGGTCGAGCGCCAGACGGCGACCAACCGCGAGCCGCTCGGTCATCTCGCCCTCGCCGGCGCGGACGGCGAGGAGCTGCCCGGGGGCGCCGCCGCCCTCGCCTGGCTGGTCGAGCGCGCGACCGTCGGGCTCTGCGCCCTGCAGGTCGGCGTGACGGACCGGGCGCTCCGCATGACGGCCGCGTACACGGCCGGCCGCGAGCAGTTCGGCCGGCCGATCGCGTCCTTCCAGGCGGTGCAGCAGCGGGCCGCCGACGCCTACATCGACGCCGAGGCGATCCGGCTGACGACCTGGCAGGCGGCGTGGCGCCTCGCCGCCGATCGCCCCGCGACCACCGAGGTCGCGATCGCGAAGTTCTGGGCCTCGGAGGCCGCGCACCGGGTCGTCTACGCGGCCCAGCACCTGCACGGGGGCATCGGCGTCGACGTCGACTACCCGTTGCACCGCTACTATCTCTGGTCGAAGCAGATCGAGCTGACGCTCGGCTCGGGCACGCGCCAGCTCGCACGCCTCGGCGCGGAGCTGGCCCGATGACGGACATCGTCCTCGGCCCCGTCCTGAGCCTCTACAGCGTCGCCTTCTATCGCCGGGTCGCGCGGCAGCGGCTCGGGCGGGGGCTCGCGTACCTCGTCTACCTCTCCTCGCTCTACTCCGCGGCGATCGCGATCGCCCTCCTCGCCTTCTGGCTTCCGGCCGCCGACCGCTTCGTGGACTGGCTCGCGCCGAACCTCCCCGAGTTGAAGCTCACGGACCACGGCGCGGTCATGGACGCCCCGCAGCCGTTCGTGCTCACCCATCCCGTCCTCGGGACGCTGCTCGTCATCGACACGCGGAGGGAGACGCCGAGCGCGGATGGCCTGCGTGAAGTCCCGGTCTTCGTCACCCGGACGCAGGTGGTCGTGAGCGAGGGGCGGGCGGGACAGCGCCGCGTGTACGACCTGGTGCCGCAGACGCCCGAGGCGCGCGCCCGCTGGGATGGCATGGTGGTGAGCGGAGCGAGCGTCAGGAGCATGTACGGCCGCCTGCGCCTGCTGGCGGCGCCGCTCGTGTTCGTCGCGTGCCTCGTCTTCTTCTTCGTCTGGAAGCTCGTGGCCGCCCTCGCGTACAGCCTGCTCGGCCTGGTGTTGAATCTCCTCCGCCGCGAGCGCCTCCCCTACGCGAGCATCCTCACCCTCGCCTGCTTCGCCATGACCGCGGTCATCCTGCTCGAGACCCTGGCCGCGTTCGGGGCGCTCGGCTCCTTCGGCGTCTCCTACCTCGCGGCCTGGCTCGTTACCGGCGCGTACCTGGCGCTCGCGATGCTCCTGCCAGGGCCGGCGGGGGACGGACCAGCCGGGCAGGCAGGGACTGTCGCGCCGGCATGAGCGCGCCGGACCCCCCCGCCGCACCCGCCGTGGCCGCCCTGCTGGCCGTCACCGCCGCCGGGACGGCCGCCTACTGGATCGCCTTCTTCACCGCCGGCAACGCGCTCCACTCGAGCGAGACGGATGCCTACGCCGCCTTCGAGCACGCCTTCCCGGCCGCGGACACGTGGATGGAGAGCGCCGCCGTCGCCGCGGCAATCGGCCTCGTCCGCCGGCGCCCCTGGGCCGTGCTCGCCGGCATCGCGGCGGGGAGCGCCCTCGTCTTCCTCGGCCTGCTCGACGTGCTCTTCAACCTGGAGCAGGGCCTCTACGCGCGCCCGTCGGTGGCGATGGCCGTCGAGACGCTGATCAACCTCTTCTGCCTGGCCGTCGGCCCGTTCTGCCTGATGTACTTCTGGCGCCATCGCGATCGGCTGGGCGCTGCCGCCGGCTCACGCTGACCCGGCCCGCCGCTCGAGCGCGAAGGTCTCGCGCAGCGCCTCGACGAAGGGGCGGTTCCGCCAGCCGAGGTCCTCGCGCGCCCGCGTGATGTCGTACCCACGCCTCCACGGAACCGGCAGCGGCAGCTGGACGAGCGCGCCGCGCCCGCCCGCCACCCGCCACGCGCGCGCGAACTCCCACACCGTCGCGTCGTCGCCGGTCACGTTGTAGGCGTGGCCGATGGAGACGGGCCGCTCGAGGGCGCGGGCGATCGCCTCCGCGACGTCGCCCGCGTAGACCAGCGGGAGGTGCATGAGCGCCGGCATGACCGTCACGGGGAGGCCGGCCAGGCGGCGGAACACCGCCGTGAAGTTCGGGTCGAAGGCGCCGTAGATCGCGCACGGCCGGACCGCCGTCAGCTCGAGGCGGTACTGCTCGGCGAGACGCCAGGCGCGCTGCTCCGAGACGGCCTTCGAGACCGAGTAGGCGTTGGTGAAGGTCCGGCGCGTGCCGGGGGCGAGCTGCGGGGCGTCCTCCGTGACGCGCGGCCGGTGCGCGCGATAGACGGCGACCGACGAGACGTGGACGACACGCCGCACGCCCGCGTCGGCGAGCGCGCCGAACACGTTCTCGGTCCCCTGGATGTTGGCCCGGTGGTGATCCTCCCAGCTCCGGTTGCGGAGCGAGAAGAGCGCCGCGTTCGAGACCACCGCCTGGGCGCCGGCGAAGCCGCGCGCGAGCCCATCGCGCTCGCCCAGGTCGGCCTGACGCAGCTCGACGCCCCGGGCGGCGAGCCCGGGCACGCGGCCGGGGTTCCGCACCACGCCGATCACGCGCGCCCCGCGCGCGAGGAGCACGTCGACGAGGTAGCGGCCGAGGAAGCCGGTCGCCCCGGTCACCGCGACGGCGGCACCGCGCAGGTCCATCGTCAGCCGCCCTGCTCGCGCTCGCCGAGCGCGGCCACGAACCGCTCCCGGACCGCCTCCGTCACCGCCTCGACCGGCTCGCGCGCGAAGCTCGCGTGGGGGATCTCGTCGAGCACGCGCACCCGGATCGCGTGCCGTCCCTGCAGGACGAAGCCGCGCTTCGGCAGCGCGCTCGCCGTGCCCTCGATCACGATGGGCAGGATGGGCGCGCCGGTCCGCTGCGCGAGCGTGAAGGCGCCCGGCTTGAAGGCGCGCAGCCGCCCGTCGGGCGAGCGCGTCCCCTCGGGGAACATCATGATCGAGCTTCCCTGGGCCAGCGCCCGCTCGCAGGCGTGCAGCGCCCGCGCGATGCTGTCGCGGCTGCCGCGCCGGAGCTTGATGTAGCGGTTGAGCGCCATGTTCCAGCCGATGAACGGCACGCGGAAGTTCTCGATCTTCGACACCCACTTGAAATGCACGAAGAGACGGAACAGCACGAGGATGTCGAGCA
>JBKPBB010000253.1:0-2520 GCA_046744245.1 Thermodesulfobacteriota bacterium | reverse complement strand
CCTCGTGATCGGGCTCGACGGCGCGACGCTCGACCTCGTCGGCCCATGGGCGGCTGCCGGGCGCCTCCCGGTCCTCTCGGGTCTCCTCGCGCGCGGCGCCTGGGGACGCCTGCGCTCGACCGTCCCGGCGGCGACCTTCCCGGCCTGGACCTCGCTCGTGACCGGCGTGAATCCCGGGCGGCACGGCATCCTCGACTTCACCGAGCGCGTCCCCGGGACCTACTGCGTGCGGTTCGTGAACGGCAGCTTCCGGCGCGCCCCCGCGCTCTGGAACCGACTCTCCGCGGCCGGCCGCCGCGTTGCCGTGCTCACCGTGCCCGCGACCTATCCACCCGAGCCCGTCGACGGGGTCATGGTGAGCGGCTTCGACAGCCCGCTCACCACGGCGATCGCCGGGTCGTTCGTCCATCCGCGCGGGCTCAACCGCGACATCCAGCGGGTCGTCGGGCGGGTGCCATTCGCCGACTTCCAGGAAGTGGCGACCGGCCCCGGCTGGCACGAGCGGGCCCTCGCGCGGCTGCTGGACGGCATCGGGCGCCGGGCGGCGCTCGCCGAGATGCTCCTCCGGGGCGAGCGCGCGGGCGTGCCAGCCCGGCCCGGTCGCCACCTCCTGGAAGTCGGCGAACGGCACGCGGCCGACGGCGCGCTGGATGTCGCGCCAGAGCGCGCGCGGGTGGACGAAGGAGCCGTCGATCGCGGTCGCGAGCGGGCTGTCGAAGCCGCTCACCATGACGCCGTCCACCGGCTCGGGGGGATAGGTGGCCGGCACGGTGAGCACCGCGACCCGGCGCCCGGCGGCCGAGAGCCGCGTCCAGAGCGCGGGCGCGCGGCGATAGCTCCCGTTCACGAAGCGCACGCGGTAGGTGCCCGGCACGCGCTCGGTGAAGTCGAGGACGCCGTGGCGGCCCGGGTTCACGCCGGTCACGAGCGAGGTCCAGGCCGGAAAGGTCGCGGCCGGGAGGGTCGAGCGGAGCGGGCCCCACGCGCCGGTGGCCATCAGGCGCGCGAGGACCGGCAGCCGGCCCGCGGCCGCCCACGGGCGGACGAGGTCGAGCGTCGCCCCGTCGAGGCCGATCACGAGCAGACGTGGCACTGATCGCTCATTCCTGGATGTATCCGAGGGACTTGAGACGGGCCCTCGTCGCCGCGTCCACGCCGGCCTGTTCGCTTGCGCCCCCGTGCTGCCGCGCCTCGAGCACCGAGCGCCCGAGCGCCGCACGCATGCGGTCGGCGGCGTCGCCCGGCGCGCTCGCGACCACGTTCTGCCGCTCGCCGGGGTCGTGCGGCAGGTCGTAGAGCTCCTCGGGAGCGAGGCCGCGCGGGTTCCCTTCGTTGGCGGTGATCAGCTTCCATTCGCGCGTGCGCACCGCCTGGAGGACGTTGCCCTCGAGGTCCTCCTCGGCGAACGTGCTCTCCCGCGCCGGTGCGGCCCCACCGTCGAGCGGCAGCGCGTGCCCCGGCAAGGTCTTGGGTACCGTCAGCCCTGCGGCTGCGAGGATGGTCGGCGCGATGTCGAGGCTGGTCGCCAGCTCATCCAACACTCGACCGGCTCCGCCGATCGGACCGGCTCCGCCGATCGGCCCCGGTCCGTGCGCGCCCGGCGGCTTCACGATGAGCGGCACGTGGATCTGCTCGTCGTAGAGCGTCGTGCCGTGCCACCAGCCGCCGTGCTCGTGGAACTCCTCGCCGTGGTCCGCCGTCAGGACGACGAGCGTCCTGCCGTAGAGGCCGCGGCGCCTCAAGTCGTCGAACAGCACGCCCAGGTGCTCGTCCAGGTACGCCACCTCGCCCTCGTAGAGGCGATGGAGCCTCTCGGCGAGCGCGGGCGGCGGGTTCGGGTGGGCGACGCGCGCGTAGCCCTCGCCGTTGAACGGGTGAGCGAAGTACGGATCGTGCGGGTCCATGTAGTGCACGAAGAGGAAGAACGGCTGCTCGCCCGCCCCGCGGTCGAGCCAGCGCCGGACCTCGGCCGTCACCACCTCGGCCGGTTGATAGTATTGATGCACGTCCACGGAGTGCGCGAGGAAGCGCTCGCGCACGAGGCGGAGCCCGCTGTAGAGCGCGAGCTGGGACGCCGGCTCGCTCGCGCCGAAGAAGAAGTCGGGCTTGAGGTAGCGGTATTCGTCGAAGCCCTGCTGGAAGTTGAAGGCCTGGGAGATGTTCGCGTTGTCGGCGAAGCCGACCGTTCGGTAGCCGATACCGCGGAGCCTCTCGGCCAGCGTGTCGACCCGCTCGGGCAGGCGGTCCGCCTTGTGGACCGCGCCGTGCGAGGACGGGTAGAGACCGGTCAGGATGGTCGCCACCGAGGGCCGCGTCCACGACGCCTGCGCGAAGGCGTTGGCCCAGCGCGTGCCGTCGGCGGCGAGCGCGTCGATGTGCGGGGTCTTGACGGCGGTCGAGCCGTAGCAGGAGAGGTGGTCGGCGCGCAGGGTGTCGACCATGATGAGGACGACGTTCGGCGCGCCCCCGGGCGCCGCCGCCCGCCGCGGCAGGGGCGCCGGCGCCGGAGCGGGTCCGAGC
>JBKPBB010000401.1:0-2744 GCA_046744245.1 Thermodesulfobacteriota bacterium | reverse complement strand
GAGGCCGCGCTCGACGGTCTCGCGCGCCTGGCGGTACGTCTTGCGCCGTCCGCCGACGTACCCCTTCGCCTGCTTCATGGTCTTCTTGTGGCGGCGGCGCGTCTTCGGGCCGCCCTTCGCGCGTGGCATGGCTCGACTCCTAGAGGTAGGGGAGCAGGCGCTTGATCGCCTTCTCGTTTGCCTTGTCGACCAGCGCGGCCTTGCCGAGCCGGCGCTTCTGCTTGCGGGTCTTGTTGGTCAGGATGTGGCGGAGGTAGCCGCGCCGCCGCTTCACCTTGCCCTTGGCGGTCAGCTTGAAGCGCTTGGCCGCGCCCCGGCTCGTCTTGATCTTCGGCATCGCGGTCCCCCCTACTTGGCGATCAGCATGATCGACATGCTGCGCCCTTCCATGCGCGCCTGCTGCTCGACGCTGGCCACGTCGGCCACCTTCTCGGCGATCCGGTCGAGCATCGCCTTGCCGAGCTCGGGGTGCGTGATCGAGCGCCCGCGGAAGAAGACCGACACCTTGACGCGGTGGCCGTCGGCCAGGAAGCCGCGGATGTGGCCCACCTTGAAGTTGACGTCGTGCGCGCTCGTCTGCGAGCCGACCTTCACCTCCTTCAAGATCGTGGCGGCCGATTTCTTGCGCGACTCCTGCGCCTTCTTCTTCTGCGCGTAGCGGAACTTGCCGAAGTCCATGATGCGGCAGACGGGCGGGTTCGCGGTGGGCGCGACCTCGACCAGGTCGAGCTCCTTCTGCTGCGCCAGGCGGAGCGCGTCCTGCGGCGTCATGACGCCGAGCTGCGCCCCGTCGGCGCCGATGACGCGCACCTCGCGCGCCCGGATCTGCGCGTTCACGCGGGTCTTGTCCTCGATCTTGGCTATGTGCCACCTCCCGGCATGCGGGCCTGGGCGGCGGTGTGCGCGACGAACGCCTCCACCGCCATCGTCTGCGGCGCGCCGCCCGTGCGCGGCGCGACCGTCCCCGCGGCCGCCTCCCGCTCGCCGACCACGGCGACCACCGGTACCTTCTCGAGCTCGGCCTCGCGCACCTTGTAGCCGAGCTTCTCGTTGCGCCGGTCGGCCTCGGCGCGCAGCCCGGCCGCGCGGCAGGCCTCGGCCACCCGCGTCGCGTACTCGGCCGCCTTCTCGCTGACCGGCAGCACGCGCACCTGCACGGGCGCCAGCCAGAGCGGCAGCCTGCCCGCCGTGTGCTCGAGCAGGATCGCGATGAAGCGCTCGAGCGAGCCGAGCACGGCGCGGTGGAGCATGACGGGGGTCGCCTCGGTGCCCTCGGCGGTGACGTAGGTGAGCGCGAAGCGCTCGGGCATGGCGCAGTCGATCTGCACCGTCGCCAGCGTCCAGGAGCGCTCGAGCACGTCGCGGAAGTCGAAGCCGATCTTGGGGCCGTAGAAGGCGCCCTGCCCCGCGAGCACGGTCACCGCGAAGCCCGCGCGCTCGAGGGCGCGGCGGAGCGCGTCCTCGGCCGCGTCCCACAGCTCGAGCCTGCCCAGGTACTTCTCCGGCCGGGTCTGCAGCGTCACCTCGATCCGCTCGAAGCCGAAGGCGGAGTAGACCTCGCGCGTCATCGCGATGAACTGCTCGAGCTCGCCGTCGAGCTGCTCGGGCGTGCAGTAGATGTGCGCGTCGTCCTGCGCCATGGAGCGCACGCGTACGAGCCCGGCGAGCGTGCCCGAGGGCTCGAAGCGGTGCAGGCGGCTGAAGTCGGCGAAGCGGATGGGGAGGTCGCGGTAGGAGTGCTTGCGGGTCGCGAAGAGGTAGCAGTGGCCGGGGCAGTTCATGGGCTTGACGCCGTACTCCTCCTCCTCGATGGTCATGAGGAACATGTCGTCGCGGAAGGCGTCGTAGTGGCCCGAGGTCTTCCACAGCTCGGTCTTGTAGATGAGGGGCGTGATGACCTCGGTGTAGCCGTAGCGCGCGTAGAGCGCGCGCACGAACTCGACGAGGAGGTTGTAGACGACGGCGCCCTTGGGGTGGAAGAAGGGCGAGCCGGGTGCGATCGGGTGGAGCGAGAAGAGGTCGAGCGTCTGGCCGAGCCGGCGGTGGTCGCGCTGCTTCGCCTCCTCGACGCGCTGGAGGTACGCCTCGAGGTCCTTCGCGCTCGCCCACGCGGTGCCGTAGATGCGCTGGAGCTGCTCGTTGCGTGCGTCGCCGCGCCAGTAGGCGCCGGCCAGGCCGGTCAGCCGGAAGGCCGGGATGCGGCCGGTGGAGGGCACGTGCGGGCCGCGGCAGAGGTCGACGAACTCGCCCTGCCGGTAGAGCGACACGGTCTCGTCCGGGATGCCCTCGATGATCTCGACCTTGTAGCGCTCGCCCATTGCGCGGAAGCGGCAGATGGCCTCGGCCTTGGGGACCTCCTCGCGAGCGACGGGCAGGTCCTCCTTCACGATCGCGCGCATCGTCTCCTCGATGCGCGGCAGGTCCTCGGCCGCGAAGCCGCCCGGGCGCTTGAAGTCGTAGTAGAAGCCGTTCTCGATCACCGGGCCGATGGTGATCTCGGTCTCGGGGAAGAGGCGCTTCACCGCCTGCGCCATCAGGTGCGCCGAGGAGTGGCGGAGGACCTCCAGACCCTCGGGCGACTCGGGGGCGACCGGCGCCACGCGGCAGCCGTCCGCGAGCGGCCGGGAGAGGTCGACGACGGCCGTCGCCGAGCCCTCGATGCGCGCCGCGATCGCGCGCTCGACCGCCTTGCGGTTGCCGCCCCCGTTCCGGGCGTGCGCGGCGAGCGCCTCGCCCGCCGTGGT
>JBKPBB010000063.1:0-2051 GCA_046744245.1 Thermodesulfobacteriota bacterium | reverse complement strand
CCGTAGCGCTTGGCGCGGCTGCGGCCGAGCCCGAAGAGCCCGCGTCCGCTGGCCATCATGCGCTGATTCATCCACACGAACCCCACGATCAGGAGGAGCGTGGGGCCGAAGCCGAAGAGCAGGTTCTGCCAGAGGGTTCGGCCCTCGTCGAGCGGCCGCGCGTTGATGACCACGCGCTTCTCCTCGAGGAGCGTCTCGAGACCGGGATTGGCGAAGGCGGGCAGCAGCGTCTTGAAGCGCAGCGCGGTGCGCGCGGTCGGCCCCTCGTGCGGGTAGGTCTCCTCCTTCTTGAAAGTGCCCTGGATCGCGTCGCCCTGGCTGGTCACCTCCTCGACGTTGCCTGCCTGCACCTGCTCCTTGAAGAGCGTGTAAGGAATGTTGACGTAGCTCGGCTCCGGGGCGAGCGCCCGCATGACCACCCAGTTGGCTGCCATGACGACGAGGAAGGTGAGCCACCAGGGTTGCGGCCGAAGCCGGCGCTGGCCCCCGTCCTCGGGACGTTTCGCAGGCGTGCCACCGCTCGGTGCGCTGGTCACGGCACCAATACTGGCACAGCGATGCGGGTGCGGAAACTACGTGTCCCGTCTGGCGCGGCAAGCCGAGCGCCTTCGGTGTTTTGACCGTCGCCTGGGGTGACTGGACCGGCCTCATCTCTGCCGCTAGAAGCGGTCGACGATGCACTGGCACGCCAAAGACCCGGCAAGCTGCTACTCGCACTTCCTCGGGGTGGTGCTGTCGATCACCGGGCTGGTGACGTTGCTCGTGGAGTCGCGGGGCGATCCTTGGCGGGTCGTCGGCTTCTCGATCTATGGCGCGAGCCTGATCCTGCTCTACTCCGCCAGCACCATCTATCACTGGCAGGCGCTCCCGCCGCGCGGGGAGGATATTCTCAAGCGCCTCGATCATGTGGCGATCTTCGTACTGATCGCGGGCACCTATACGCCGGTGTGCCTGGTGACGCTGCGGGGCGGGTGGGGATGGAGCGTCTTTGGTGTCGTATGGGGTCTGGCGCTTCTCGGGTTGGTGCTCAAGCTCTTCTTCCGACATCTGCCGCGCTGGCCCTCGACCGCGCTCTACGTGGGCATGGGGTGGATGGCGGTCGTCGCCGTCGTACCGCTGGTGCAGAGCCTGCCCGTCAGCGGATTGATGTGGCTCGTGGCGGGCGGGGTGCTCTACACCCTCGGCGCAGTGATCTACGCGGTGAAATGGCCGGACCCCGCGCCACGGGTCTTCGGCTTCCACGAGGTATTCCACGTCTTCGTGCTGGCCGGCAGCATCACGCACTTCGTGTTCATGATGCGCTACGTTCTGCCTGGGGCGTAGGCGCGCCGTCTCAGAGATTCGTCACCCGGACGTGGTGGAGTATCTCCGCCAGGCCGGGGTCGTCGAAGGCAACCGCCGCGTCGAGCACTGCGGGGTGCCGGGTCTCTAGATGGCCCGCGACGATGCGTGCTTCGGCGTCCCCGATCTGCGCCGTCGTGAGCAGCGTCTCCTGACAGTGAACGCACTCGACGGCGTATATCATCCCCGAGCCCTCAGTCCGGCCTGGATTCTTAGCCGGGCGCGAGTGATCGGCCATGGTTAGGAGAGGCGGGCGCAGGGGCCGACCGCGTCGCCATGATGCCTCCTCTCGTGCGTCACGATCCGCTCGGGATATGAGGAAGTCAACGCGCCGATCACCCGCCGGCAGCGCGACTCCGCGACTCGAGAAATATCCCGCCCGTCGAGGGCGTGGCTGAGACGGCCCCCCTTCACCGTCTCCGCTCGGTGCACCTCCCGGAGCCGCTTGACGATCCGCCATTCGTGCTTATCTTGCACCCAGAAGTTGAGCCGGCGAACTCCGCAGGCGGGAAGGTGATCAGATGGACGTCTTGATTGACAATGGCTTGGCGAACAACGGATGGTTGGTTGAGAGGGTCAACGGTCTCTTCAATGGGGTCGCGAGAGAGTTCGAGCGGATTTCACCGCCAGTCGATGTCGTCGAAGATCACGACAGCTACCGCTTCAGCATCGACCTGCCCGGTCTGAAGAGCGACGCGCTCGAAGTGAAG
>JBKPBB010000405.1:0-2127 GCA_046744245.1 Thermodesulfobacteriota bacterium | reverse complement strand
GGGCGAGGGCCTCGCCGCCCTCGTCCTCGCCGTCCGCGACCTCCCCGGCGCCGCGGCCGCGCTCGCCGCCCTCGATCCCGCGCGCGCGGCGGGAGCCGTGCGCCTGCGGGCCGAGCGGTGTCACGGCGTGCCGCTCACGCTCCGCCCGCGCTCGCCGGAGCCTAGGTAGCAAGCCACCCCTTCAGCCGCCGCGCGTGAGCTCGCGCAGCGCCGTGGCCAGCCGCTCGTAGTCCTCGCGCGCGTTGTAGAGCTGGCACGAGACGCGCACCAGACGCTTGGGCGGCGCGGGCCACGGGACGATCGGCACCTCGATGCCGTAGCGCTCGAGCAGCACGTCCTGGAGCGGGTCGGCGTAGAGCGGTGAGCGGAGTGGCGCGGCGGCGCCGTCGGGCAGCGGCACGGCGGCGAGCGCACCGACCATGTCCTCCGGGGCGGGCGGCATCGCATCCAGGGCGTCGCACAGGATGCGCCGCGCCTCGAGCGCGAGCTGCCGGTTGCGCGCCATGAGCTCCGGCCAGCCGCCCGGCAGGAGCCCGCCCAGGAAGCGGATGGCCTCGGGCACGCAGAGGTACGGCGTCGGATCGTGGCTCCCCGTCCAGTCGAACTCGAGGAGGAGGCGCGACCGATCCGTCCGCGGGCTGTTGGCGCCGTGGCTGATCACGACCGGCCGCAGGCCGCCCTGGCGGTCGCGCCGCACGTGGAGGAAGCCGGCGCCCTTCGGCGCGCACAGCCACTTGTGGCAGTTGCCGGCGTAGTAGGCGGCGCCGAGCGCGCGGAGATCGAGCGCCACCATGCCGGGCGCGTGCGCGCCGTCGACCAGCGTGTCGATGCCGCGCGCGGCGAGCGCGCGCACGAGCTGCTCGATGGAGAGCACGAGGCCGGTTGGGCTGGTCACGTGGTCGAGGAGCGCCAGCCGGGTCTGCGGCGTCACCTGCGCGAGCACCGCTTCGACGACCGCGTCCGCCGAGGCGAGCGGGAAGGGAACGGCCACGATCACGACCTCCGCCCGCGCCGCGGCGGCCGCGAAGTCGAGCGCGTTCCGGCACGCGTTGTAGGCGTGATCGGTCACCAGGAGCTGGTCGCCCGGCGCGAGCGCCAGCGAGCGCAGCACGGCGTTCACGGCGGTGGTTGCGTTGGGGACGAAGACGAGGCCCTCCGGGTCGGCGCCGAGGAAGGCGGCGAGCGCGCTCCTGGCGTCGTCGAGCAGCGGCTCCAAGTCGCGTACGAAGAAACGCACCGGCTGCCGTTCGAGGCGCTCGCGCAGGCGCTGCTGCGCCTCCAGGACCGGGCGCGGGCAGGCGCCGAAGGAGCCGTGGTTCAGGAAGGTGACCGCCGGGTCGAGCGTCCAGAAGCGCGCCAGGCTGGAGGGCATGCAGGATCATACCGGCTCCCCCTGCCACGGGCGATTCGGTCTGGCGCTCGCCCCGGCTATCGGTTAGAAAATCTCGTCATGGCCACGCCGCTCGAGCAATGGGTCGACGAGGTCGCGCGCCACACGCACCCGAAGGACGTCTCCTGGTGCGACGGCTCCGAGGCCGAGAACCAGCGTCTCGTCCGCGAGATGCTCGCCGCCGGCACGCTCTTCGACCTGAACCAGACCAGGTACCCCAACTGCTACCTCCACCGCAGCGATCCGAGCGACGTCGCGCGCACCGAGCACCTGACCTTCATCTGCTCGCGCGCGCGGGACGACGCCGGTCCCACCAACAACTGGATGGACCCCCACCAGGCCAAGGAGAAAGTCGGCGCCCTCTTCCGCGGCGCGATGCGGGGTCGCACCATGTACGTGGTCCCCTACCTGATGGGCCCGATCGGCTCGCCCTTCAGCAAGGTCGGCGTCGAGCTCACCGACAGCCCGTACGTGGTCGCCAGCATGCGCATCATGACGCGCATGGGCGCGGCGGCCATGAAGCAGTTGGGGGCCCGCGACGACTTCGTGAAGGGGCTGCATTCGCTCGGCGATCTCAGCCCCGAGCGCCGCTTCATCCTCCACTTCCCGGAGGAGAAGCTCATCTGGTCGGTCGGCTCCGGGTACGGCGGCAACGCGCTCCTCGGCAAGAAGTGCTTCGCGCTCCGCATCGCGAGCGTGCAGGCGCGCGAGGAGGGCTGGCTCGCCGAGCACATGCT
>JBKPBB010000406.1:0-11152 GCA_046744245.1 Thermodesulfobacteriota bacterium | reverse complement strand
CTCGAGCCCGTCGGCGAAGGGGAAGAAGGCGTCGCTCGCGAGGACGGAGCCGGTGAGCGAGATGCCGAGCCGCGCGGCGCGCGCGCGCGCGTTCCGCACCGGCTCGACGCGCGAGGTCTGCCCGCCCCCGAGGGCGAGCGTCCGCTCCGCGGTGGTGAACGCGATCGCGTTCGACTTGACGTGCTTGACGACGCGCCCGGCGAAGGCGAGGGCGCGCAGCTCCTCGGCCGTGGGGGCCCGCCTGGTGACCACCTTCGCCTCTCGTGGATCCTCGATGGCGCGATCCGCGTCCTGCACAAGGAGGCCGCCGGCGACCCCGCGCAGCGCGGGCGCCTTCGCCGGCGCCGCATCGGGGTGCCAGCGGACGATGCGGCGGGCCTTCTTTCGCCGGAGGAGGTCCAGCGCGTCGGGCTCGAAGTGGGGGGCGATCAGGACCTCGGTGAAGATCTCGTCGACGGCGCGCGCCAGCGGCAGCGTCCACGGGCGCGTCGACACCACGATCCCGCCGAAGGGCGACTCGGGGTCGGTCGCGTAGGCGCGCTCCCAGGCCTCGAGCGGGTCGCGCCCGACGCCGACCCCGCAGGGCGTGTTGTGCTTCAGGATCGCCACCGCGGCCTCGGGCCCCCGCCGGAACTCCTCGGCCAGGGCCAGGGCGGCGTCGATGTCGACGACATTGTTGTAGGAGAGCTCCTTGCCGTGGAGCGGCTCGGCGACCCGGAGGAAATCGCCGTAGAGCGCCGCGGCCTGGTGGGGGTTCTCGCCGTAGCGCATGTCGAGCGCCTTCCGGCCGCCCCAGTGGAACGTCCCGCCCTGGCCGAGATAGTCCGCGATCGCGCCGTCGTAGCAGGCCGTCGCGCAGAACACCTTCACCGCCAGGCGCCGGCGCGTCTCGGGCCCGACGCCCCCGGCGCGCAGCTCGGCCAGCACCGGCTCGTAGTCGTCGGGATCGACGATCACGGTCACCTGGGCGTGGTTCTTCGCCGCCGAGCGCAGCATCGAGGGGCCGCCGATGTCGATCTGCTCGATCGCCTCGGCGAGCGTCGTCCCGGGGCGGACGATCGTCTCGCGGAAGGGGTAGAGGTTCACGGCCACCAGGTCGATCGGCTCGATGCCGTGCTCGCGCATCGCGCGCACGTGCTCGGGGAGGTCGCGGCGGCCGAGGAGGCCGCCGTGGATCTTCGGGTGGAGCGTCTTGACGCGCCCGTCGAGCAACTCGGGGAAGCCGGTGTAGTCGCTCACCTGCCGGACGCGAACGCCGGCCTCGGCGAGCAGCTTCGCCGTCCCTCCCGTCGACAGGATGTCGAAGCCGAGCGCGGCGAGCCCGCGCGCGAACTCGACCACGCCCCGCTTGTCGCTGACGCTCACCAGCGCCCTAGGCATTGCCCCACTCCTCCACGTGGACGCGCGGCACGCGCCTCCCGACCGCGGTCAGCGTCTCGTAGGAGATCGTCTCGCACCAGGCGGCGAGCTCGTCGGCGGGGAGCCCGTCGCCGAAGAGCACGACGCGGTCGCCCCTCTCGACGCCTTCCACGTCGGTCACGTCGATCATGGTGTGGTCCATGCAGACGCGGCCCGCGACCGGCGCGCGCCGGCCGCGCACGACGACCTGCGCGCGGTTGGACGCGAGGCGGTGGTAGCCGTCGGCGTAGCCGACCGGCAGGGTGGCGATCGTGCTCGGGCGCGCGGTGACGAAGGTGCCGGCGTAGCTGACCGGCGTGCCCGCCGGCACGCGCCGGGTCTGCGTGATCGCGGTCGAGAGCCGCATCGCGTGGCGAACCGCCGCGCGCTCGGCGAGGTGGGAGGCGGGGGCGTAGCCGTAGAGCATGATCCCGGGCCGGACCATGGTGAAGTGGGCGCCGGGGGCCGCGAGCACGCCCGCGCTGTTCGCGAGGTGGACGTGGCGCGGGCGGATGCCGGCCGCGGCGAGCGCCTCGAGCGCGCCCACGAAGCGCGCCACCTGCGCGCGCGCTGCCGCCGTGTCGACGGCGTCGGCCGAGGCGAAGTGGGAGAAGGCGCCTGCGATCTCGAGCCCGGGCGTCCCGCGCACCAGCTCGCCGAACTCGCGTACCTGGGACAGGTCGAGGCCGAGCCGCGTCATGCCCGTGTCGACCTTCAGGTGGACACGCACCGGACGGCTGGGGGTCGCCAGCGCCCGGGCCCGATCGGCGTCCCAGAGCGCGACCTCGAGATCGCTCGCGACGACGTCCTCTTCCTCGCCGGCGAACACGCCGCCCAGGACGACGATCGGCGCCGCCACGCCCGCGCGCCGGAGCTCCGTGCCCTCCGTGACGCTCGAGACGCCGAGGCCCCACGCGCCGGCCGCGAGAAAGGCGCGCGCCGCCGGCACCGCGCCGTGCCCGTAGGCGTCGGCCTTCACCACCGCCAGCACCGCCACGCCCGGGCCGACGAGCTCCCGGACCCGGCGGCAGTTGTGGCGCAGGGCCCCGAGGCTCACCTCGGCGACCGTGGGCCTCCCATGAATGTGCACCGGAGGCCCTTCATTACCAATGGCCGACGCGGCTGTCGAGGCGAGCGCCGGCGCCGTCGGTTGCCGGCCCCCGCCGCGCGGGCTATCGTCGCGACGAGTCGTGCAAGTCATGGTGAATGGCGAGCCGCGCGCGCTCGACGCCGGGGCGACGGTCGCCGACCTGGTGGCCGCGCTCGGCCTCGGCCCGCGGCGCATCGCGCTCGAGGTGAACCGTGCCGTGGTGCCGCGTGCCGAGTACGCTCGGACCGCGCTCCGCGACGGCGACGCGGTCGAGATCATCCATTTCGTCGGGGGCGGATGAACGAGATGAACGATCCCTTCGTGCTGGCCGGCCGCGAGTACCGCTCGCGTCTCATCGTCGGCACCGGCAAGTACAAGTCGTTCGCGGAGACGCGCCAGGCGGTCGAGGCCTCGGGCGCCGAGATCGTGACCGTCGCCGTGCGCCGCGTGAACATCACCGACCCGGGCAAGGAGAACCTGCTCGACTTCCTGCCGCCCGACCGCTTCACCATCCTGCCCAACACGGCCGGCTGCTACAGCGCCGAGGAGGCGATCCGCATCTGCCGGCTCGCGCGCGAAGCGGGGGTCGGTACGCTCGTCAAGCTCGAGGTGATCGGCGACGAGAGGACGCTCTTCCCGGACGTCGCCGCCACCATCGAGGCCGCGAAGTCGCTGGTGAAGGAGGGCTTCCAGGTCCTGCCCTACGTCACCGACGACCCGGTCGCCTGCAAGCGCCTCGAGGAGCTCGGCTGCGCCGCGGTCATGCCGCTCGCGGCGCCCATCGGCTCGGGCCTCGGGGTGCGCAACCCCTTCAACCTGCGCATCATCGTCGAGCAGAGCCGCGTGCCGGTGATCGTGGATGCGGGTGTGGGCACGGCGTCGCACGCCGCCGAGGCGCTCGAGCTCGGCTGCGACGCGGTGCTGATGAACACCGCGATCGCGGGCGCGAAAGATCCGCTCTTGATGGCCGAGGCGATGCGGCTCGCCGTCGACGCGGGGCGGAAGGCGTTCCTCGCGGGGCGGATCCCGGCGAAGCTCTACGCGACGGCCTCGAGCCCGATCGAGGGGCTGATCCGCTAGGACCGGGTCCGGGCCCCGCCGCGTCTCGTAGCGCGTCTCGACCGTCGGCCGCCGATGTGCCTATAGGGCAGCGTCACACACGCCGCCAAGGGGGAGTGGCGATCGTGAAGGCGAGCGAAGACTGGTGGGCCCTCTGGATCGGCCTCCTCGTGTTCGCTCTCTCCCTCTTCACCCTTGCCGGCCGAGACCTCCTCGGCTGGGGCGTGACGACGCAGGTGTGGCTCTCGCCCGCGAAGGCCCTCGCGCCGGTCTCGAAGGCCTATGCCGCGCTCCCGGGGGTTGCGAGCCTCGCCCTCACCTATCTCTTCCTGCTCGCCGTCATGACGGGCGGCGCCGCGGCCCTCGGCCTCGACGCGAAGCGCTTCGCCGCCGGTTTCAGCGTGATCCTCTGGGCGAGCTGGCTCTGCTGGCTCGCGGGCAACAACGCCTACGTCGCCGCCACACCGGACAAGCGCGCGGGATTCGGCATCGGGTGGTCGCTCTCGCTGACGGGCGAGGCGGGCTTCATCGTCGCGCTCGCGGCCGGGCTCGCGATCGGCAACTGCCTGCCCGGCGTCGCGCGCTGGCTCGCGGAGGCGACGCGCCCCGAGTGGTACGTGAAGATCGCGATCGTCGTCCTCGGCGGTGCGCTCGGCGTCCAGGCGGCGGGGGCGCGCGGGCTCGCGACGGCGGTCCTCTTCCGCGGCTTCGCGGCGATCGTCGAGGCGTACCTCATCTACTGGGCGCTCGTGTACCTGATCGCGCGGCGGGTCTTCCGCCTGACGCGCGAGTGGGCGGCGCCGCTCGCCTCCGGCATCTCGATCTGCGGCGTGTCGGCGGCGATCGCGACCGCCGCCGCGATCCGGGCGCGGCCGGTAGTGGCCATCATGGTCTCCTCGCTGGTGGTGCTGTTCGCGGTGGTGGAGCTGGTCGTCCTGCCCTTCGCGGCCGAGGCCTTCCTCGTGCACCAGCCGCTGGTCGCCGGCGCGTGGATGGGGCTCGCCGTCAAGACCGACGGCGCGGCGGTGGCGAGCGGGGCCATCACCGAGGCCCTTCTCCGCGCCAGGGCCGCGGCCGCCGGCATCACCTACCAGGAGGGCTGGATGCTGATGACCACCACCACCGTCAAGGTCTTCATCGACATGTTCATCGGCGTGTGGGCCTTCGTGCTCGCGCTGGTGTGGGCGTACGGCATCCGCAAGGACGAGGGGCGGACCGTCTCGGCGCGCGACATCTGGGAGCGCTTCCCGAAGTTCGTGCTCGGCTACTTCGTGACCTTCACGGCGCTGCTCGGGCTCGTGGTCACGCGGCCCGGGCTCCTCGACGCCGCCAAGCTCGCCAGCGCCGAGACCAACGTCTTTCGCGTGCTCTTCTTCGTGATGACGTTCTTCACCATCGGCCTGGTGTCGAACTTCGCGAAGCTGCGCGAGGAGGGCATCGGGCGCCTGGCGCTCGTCTACGTCGTGTGCCTCTTCGGCTTCATCGTCTGGATCGGCCTCGCCGTGTCGTGGATCTTCTTCCACGGCATGGAGCCTCCGCGGGTCGGCTGACATGCGGCCGGACCTCTCCGACGAGCCGCTCCTCCCGGCCGAGGTGAAGCTCATCACCTGGAGCCTCGTCCTGGGCGTCGTGCTGCTCGGGCTCCTGGTGTGGGTGAGCGAGGCGTTCTTCGCCGCCGGCTAGCGGAGCCGGTCGAGGAAGGCGCGCGCGAGGGCGGGGCCGCGCCCGGACTCCTCGTGCTTGAAGTAGACGTAGACGCGCTTCCAGGTGACGATGTCGCGGACGCGGGCCGCCCAGCGGTCGAGGTCGTCGTCGCCGTAGTCCGCGCGCCGCAGCCGCAGGTAGCCGAAGGGCGCGGTGGGAACGGGCGGCGTGGTGAAGTCGTCGGCCTCGGCGATGCAGAGCGCGGCGCGGTGCTTGCCGAGCAGGTCGTAGGTCTCGTCGTTGAACCAGCTCTCGTGCCGGAACTCGAAGGTGGGCTCGAGGCCGTGCGGCAGGGTCCCCAGGAAGTCGGCGAGGCGGGCGGCGTCGAAGCGGAAGTAGGGCGGAAGCTGGAAGAGGAGCGGGCCGAGCTTCGGGCCGAGCCCCGTGGCGGCGCGACAGAACGCCGCCGTGATCTCGCCTGCGTCACGCAGGCGCTGCACGTGGGTGATGCGCTGCGGGGCCTTCAACGCGAAGCGGAAGCCGGTCGGCGTCTGGTGCGCCCAGCCGGTCAGGAGCTCGGGCGTGGGCAGACGGCGGAAGGTGTGGTTGATCTCCACGGTGCCGAGCGCGCGCGCGTAGAAGCGCAGCATCTCGCGCGCCGGCAGGTCGCCGGGGTAGAAGCTGCCCCGCCAGGCCGGGTAGCTGAAGCCCGAGGTGCCGACCAGGACGCGCGCGGCGCGGGCGGCCATCAGCGCCGCGGCGTGAGGCGCCGGAAGATCGCCAGGTGGCGCACGGCGTCCTGCTTCCGCCCGCTCCGCTCGTAGAGGAGGGCCAGGTTGTAGTGCGCGTCGGCGAGCCCGGGATCGGCGTGCACGGCGTGCTCGTAGCACGGCAGCGCCTGGTCCGCCCGGCCGCGGTCCTCGAGCAGCACGCCCAGGTTGTACCACGCGAGCGCGTTCCCCGGCTCGTGGCGGAGCGCTTCCCGGTAGTGCGATTCGGCCCCCTCGAGCTTCCCCTCGCCGTGCAGGAGCCGGCCCAGGTTGATGCGCGCGGTCACGTGCAGGGGGTTCAGGTCGAGCGCGTGGTGGTAGGCGGCGCGCGCCTCGAGCGGCGAGCCGTCCTCCAGCTCGATGCCGAGATCGCACCACTCGTCGGCGGAGAGGCGCGGGAGCTTCGCGCGCGGCTGGGGCGCCGGGAGCTGCGCGATCTTCCGCGCGCGCTGCAGCACCTGGCCCGCTTCGAAGTTGAAGAGGAACTGGCCGGACTCCGGCTGCCAGCGGCTCTCCCCGTCCCATACGACGACGCGCTCGCCGTCGGCGTAGACCGCGAGGCGGGTGAGGGGCCGGTTGCCGATCTGGCGGCGGAGCGACTCGAGGACCCGGCCGATCTTCGCGACCGGCACCTTGCGGGCCAGCAGCCCCCGCATCGTCCGCAGCAGGACCAGGTCGACGAAGTCGAAGCGCAAGCGTCCGCGCGCGTCGCGCGCCGGGTGAAGGATGCCGGCGCGTACGCACTGGCGCAGCCGCGGCGTCGCCACCCCGGCGATGCGTGCCGCCTGCGCCGTGTCGAAGTGGGCGCGGGCTCCCTCCGCGCGCCGCGCGGCCACCTATTTCTTGTGCGCGCGACGCGTGGCGCCCGGCGTCTCGTGCGCGCGAACGCGGGCCGCGGAGCGTCGCTTCCCGGCCACCTCGGCCACTCGTTCCGCCCGCGCCGCGGTGCGCGCAAGGCTCGCCTTGAGCGCTTCCATGAGATCGATCACCTGGGCCTTCGGCTTCTCGGGCTCGGCCGCCGTGACCTCTTCGCCCGCCACCTTCTTCTGCACGAGCTCCTGGACCCGCTCGCGGTACTGGTCCTTGTACTCCTCGGGATGGAACGCCTTGGTGGAGAGCTGCTGGACGAGCTTGCGCGCCATCTCGAGCTCGCCCGCGCGCAGCTTCGGCTCGCCGCCCAGGTCGACCTCGGCGAGGCTCCGCACCTCGTCGGCGTAGTGCATGGTGTGGAGGACGAGTCCGCCGTCGTAGGGCCGGAGCAGGACCAGATGCTCCTTCCCGCCGCGCACGTACTGCGCGAGCGCGACCTTGCCGGTGTCGCGCATCGCCTGCGCGAGCAGGTGGTAGGCCTTCTCCGCGCCCTTGTCCGGGCCGAGGTAGTGCGCGTCCTCGAAGTAGATGGGATCGACCCCGGCGAGCGGCACGAACTCGTGGATGTCGATGGCGCGGTTGGCCTCGGCCTCGAGCGCCCGGAGCTCCTCGTCCGTGAAGGTGACGTAGCGGTCCTTCTCGAACTGATAGCCCTTCACGATCTCGCTCCGCTCGACCACCTTGTCGTGGTGCGGGCAGTAGAGCTGCTGCTTGATGCGCGTGCCGCAGGGCGCGTGCAGCATGTTGAACGAGAGCTGCTCGGAGTGGGTCGCCACGTAAACGCGGATCGGGATCGATACGAGCCCGAAGCTGATCGTCCCCGAGCCGATGGAGCGGGCGGGCATGCGGCCTCCTTCGGGGGCTAGGAAAGCGCACGGCCCCCGCCTGTGTCAAACCCGCGCCGTGCTACCATGCCGCGTCGCATGCGGACGCCCCGACGGCTCGCGACCCTGCCGCGCGTGCGCCTGGTGCCCGCGAGCTTCTCCCTCATGCTGCCGACGCTGGTCGAGGAGGTGCCGCGCGGGCCCGGCTGGCTGTTCGAGCTCAAGTGGGACGGCGTGCGCGTGCTCGCGCTGCGCGAGAAGGGGCGGGTCGAGCTGTGGGCGCGCAGCGGCGCGCGCGTGACGGGGCGCTACCCGGAGATCGCGGCGGCGCTCGCGCCGCTCGCCGGCGGGGACCTCGCGCTCGACGGCGAGGTCGTGGCGCTCGACGCCGAGGGCCGGCCGAGCTTCGAACGACTACAGCGCCGCATGCACCTGGTGCGCGACGTCGCGCGCGCGGCCGCCGCCGTGCCGGCGACGGCGTACTTCTACGACTGCCTGGCGCTCTTCGGGCGGGATCTCCGCGGCCTCGCGCTCGCCGACCGCAAGGCGCTCCTCCGCGAGCTCTTCCCGGCGCCCGCAGCGGTGCGCTACGCCGACCACGTCGAGGGCGACGGCGCGGAGTTCCTCGCGGCCGCCTGCAAGGCGGGCCTGGAGGGCGTGGTCGCGAAGCGGGCGGACTCGCGCTACCTGGGCGGCCGCCGCACGGAGTGGCGCAAGATCAAGTGCGTGCGGCGGCAAGAGTTCGTGATCGGCGGCTACACCGACCCCAAAGGGACGCGCGCGCTCCTCGGCGCCGTCCACCTGGGCGTCTACGACGGCGACCAGCTCGTCTACGCGGGACGCGCCGGCTCGGGCCTCGGCCGCGCGGCGCTGGACGAGCTTGCCGCGCGTCTCCGCCCGCTGGCCACCGAGCGCTGCCCGTTCACGCGCGGGAGTCCGCCGCGCGGGCCCGAGCACCACTGGGTGCGCCCGGCGCTGGTGTGCGAGGTCCGCTTCACGGAGTGGACGAGCGAGGGGCTCGTCCGCCACCCCGTGTATCTCGGGCTCCGCACGGATCGCCGGCCGCGCGACGTGCGCGCGGAGCACGCCGCTACCTAGACCTCGATCGTGATGCGCCACGAGCCGCCCTCGTCCACCACCCCGACCACGTGATGCCCGGCCGCCTCGGCGGCGCGCGGGATGTCGGCCGCGCCCTGCGCGTCGTCGAGGAGGACGTCGACCTCCTCGCCTGCCGCCAGCGACTCCAGATGGACCTTGGCCCTGGCCCAGCTGAGCGGGCACTTGACGCCCCGCAGGTCGAGCGTGTCACGCGCCATGCTTCACCCGGCGCGCTGCGGCCGGCGGCGGGGGCACCCCGCGCGAGGCCAGGTAGTCGAGCCAGGCGGCGATCGCCGTCTTGAGCTCGTCGATCGCACGGCCCGGCGTCGGCGCCAGCCCGGAGAGCCCGGGGAACTCCGCGCAGGTCGCGACGCACTCGCCGTCGCGGTCCGACCACGACGTCCGGTACGTGTAGGGCGGGAGCTCAGGCACGGCTCACCTCGAGCATGCGCCGCACCTGGTAGGCCTTGGCGTAGCCATGGCGTCCCGCCTGGAGATTCAAAGCGACGGCGGCCGCGTGGCGCAAGATGCGGTGCCCGCGCACCTGCCGCACCTTCGCGAAGCCGAGCTGGCGCGACAGGCGCAGCGCCTCCTCGAGGCGCAGGGCATGCGGGCGGAGCCGGGCCTTCTCGAGGAGCGCCTGGTCGATCGCCATCCCGAGCACGGGCTACGCGTGACCCGGGGCACAGTCAATGCATAGGGGCGGAATGGTCGGGTTGTCCGCAGCGGAGGGAACTCGGCCGCACGCCGTTGCTTTCTTGCCCCCTCCCACCCCGCACGGTACAGTCCGCAAACCCGAGCTCGCCGATGGAGACGTACACGCTTCGCCCGCGGCCGGACGCCCGGCCCGACCACCGCTACCGTATCGACTACGCGGGCGAGCTGAACCGGGCACAGTACGAGGCCGCGACCACCCTCGAGGGCCCGGTGCTGGTGATCGCCGGCGCTGGCAGCGGCAAGACGCGCACGCTCGTCTACCGGGTCGCGCGCCTGGTCGAGTCGGGCGTCAACCCGGGGCAGATCCTCCTCCTCACCTTCACGCGCAGGGCGGCCGAGGAGATGCTCCGGCGCGCCGGGGCGCTGGGGGGTGCCAGCTGCGAGCGCGTCGCGGGCGGGACGTTCCACTCCTTCGCCAACGTGGTGCTCCGGCGCACGGCGCGGCACGTCGGGCTCGAGCCCAACTTCACCATCCTCGACCGCGGCGACTCCGAGGACGTGGTGAACCTGCTGCGCAGCCGCGCGGGGCTCGACCGGAAGGACCGCCGCTTCCCGCGCAAAGGCGCGATCCTCGAGATCCTGAGCATGGCCGTCAACCGCGCGAAGCCGCTCGCCGACGTCGTGACGGAGAGCTACATCCACCTCGCGGAGCATCTCGAGGAGCTGGAGCGCCTCGGCCTCGAGTACGCGCGCTACAAGCGCGAGAAGAACCTGGTCGACTACGACGACCTCCTCGTCCTGCTGCGCGACCTGCTGCGCGATCAGCCGGAGGTCGCGGCCCAGCTCTCGCGCACCTACCGCTTCATCATGGTGGACGAGTACCAGGACACCAACCCGCTCCAGGCCGAGATCGTGCGCGGCCTCGCCGCCTCGCACCCGAACGTGATGGCGGTCGGCGACGACAGCCAGAGCATCTACTCCTTCCGCGGCGCCACCTTCCGCAACATCATGGACTTCCCGAAGGCCTTTCCCGACACCCGAATCGTCAAGCTCGAGGAGAACTACCGCTCGACGCAGCCCATCCTCGACCTGGCCAACGCGATCATCGACCGCGCCGCGGAGAAGCACACCAAGGTGCTTCGGACGCGGAGGGCCGAAGGCCCTCCGCCTCTCCTGGTCCAGTGCAGCGACGAGCAGGCGCAGTCGCGCTTCGTCTGCCAGCGCATCCTCGAGCTGCGCGAGGAGGGCGTGCCGCTCGACGAGATGGCCGTCCTCTTCCGCTCGAGCTTCCACTCCTTCGACCTGGAGCTCGAGCTCCAGCGCGCCGACGTCCCGTTCGTCAAACGGGGCGGCTTCAAGTTCATCGAGACCGCGCACGTGAAGGATGTTCTCGCCCACCTCCGGGTGGTCGCCAACCCGCGCGACGCGGTGTCGTGGCACCGCGTGCTGCTCCTCCTCGAGCACGTCGGGCCGCGCACCGCCGAGGACATCTTCTCGCACCTCGCCGCCGCGGCGGACGTGGCGGGCGCGGCCGAGCGCCTCGCGGCCTACCCGCGCCGCGGCGCGTACACGAAGGAGCTCGGCCACCTGGCCGCGCTCCTGCGCGAGCTCGCCCCCGACACCCTGCCCCCCGGCGAGAAGGTCGCCAAGGTGGTCGGCTTCTACGCGCCCATGCTCCGCCACCTCCACCCCGAGGACTTCCCCAAGCGCGAGAAGGACCTGGAGCACTTCGTCACCATCGC